>JAPSGP010000569.1 GCA_031177445.1 Acidimicrobiia bacterium | reverse complement strand
GACCGCATGTACGCGCAATCCGGACCTCCGGGACGTGCGTAGACCACCATGTGGGCAGTCTCGGACGATGCGCTCCTCGCCGGCCTCGGCACCGGCGACCCGGATGCGGCGGCCGCGTTCGTGCAGCGGTTCCAGCGCCGGGTGTTCGGGCTCGCGATCACGATCGTGGGGGACTCCCGGGCTGCCGAGGACATCGCCCAGGAGGCGTTCGTGCGAGCGTGGCGCAACGCGGGCGCGTACGACCCGCGCCGCGGCACCGTCGTCACCTGGCTGCTGACGATCACCCGCAACCTCGCGATCGATGCCGTTCGGGTTCGACGCCCGGCGGTCGTCGATCCCGACTCGATCCTGGCGCTCAACCTCACCTCGTCGGAGCCCTTGCCGGAGGAGCTGGCCGCGCTGCGCGACGACGCCGATCGGATGTGCGCGGCGATGACCCGGCTTCCGGCCGAGCAGCGCCGAGCACTGGTGATGGCCGGGCTCCTGGGTCACACCGCTCGCGAGGTGAGCGAAGCGGAGGGAATCCCGCTCGGGACCGCGAAGACCCGCATCCGCACCGCGTTGCTGCGACTGCGGTCGGCGCTGACCGAGGAGCGGGCCGAATGAAGCGGTCGTCGTCATGAGTGGCTTCGGGTGCACCGACGTGCGCGAGCTCGCGCCGGAGCTCGCGGTGAACATCGTCGGGGGGCCGGAGCGCGCCGAGGCGCTACAGCACATGAGCGAGTGTGGTCCGTGCCGCGCCTTCGTCGCCGAGCTGTCCGAGGCCGCCGACGCCCTCACGCTGCTCGCGGCCGAAGCCGAGCCCCCGAGCGGCTTCGAGGACAGAGTGCTCTCCGCGATCGGTGCCCGCCGTCCACGACCCTGGCGCCGAATCGCAGCGCTGGCGGCCGCGGTCGTGGCCGCGACCGTGATCGTCACGATCGTCGGCGTTCGCGTCGCCGAGCGCGACGACCCGGTCGTCGCGCCCGCGTCGGGCGATCTGATGACGACGGTGCCGATGACGAGCTCGGAGAGCGACGCCCGGGTCGGTGAGGTGCAGTTGTCGGACGGCAATCCTGCGGTCGTCGTGATCAACGTGGACTACTACGGGATCCACGATGGGACCTACGCGATCAGGGTGCGCTCCGAGGACGCGCCCAAGATCATCGGCCACCTCACGTTGCGGGACGGCGTGGGCACGTGGGGCGGGACGGCGTCATTGCCGAGCGACGGCATCATCGCGTTGGTCGGTGCCGGCAATCGCGAGTTCTGCAATGCCCGCCTGCCAACTCTTACCGAGGATTGAGGCGCTCGCGGAAGAAGGCGAGGACCCGATCGAGCGCCTCGCGTGTGGGGTGCCCGGGCTCGTCCTTGAACTCGTGCGTGAGCACGGAGTGCGACCGCTTGGTGAAGCCGTGGGGATTGCCGAGCGAGCTCTCGATCTCCACCGCGATGAAGGCGTCACCGAGCTCGCGTCGGAGGGTCTCGAACCGCGCAGCCGGTGCCAGCGGATCGGCGCTGAACCTGAGACCGAGCAAGCAGGCGCCGTTGGCGGCGCGCTCCTTCACCCGTGCCAGGTCGGCATCGCTGACCCCGACCGCTGCCTTGCGGCGTCGCCCCAGGCCGAACGGCAACGATGGCTGGCTGAGCACGGGTGCCAGCATCGTGTCGTCGACCATCATCCCGAGCGCGAAGCCTCCCGTGAAGCACATGCCGACGGCGCCGACGCCCGGGCCACCGCAGTCTTTGTGCGCTTCGGCTGCAAGCGCGCGCAACCACCCGATGACCGGGCTGGTGCGGTCGAGGGCCAGGGTCGTGAACTCGCGGGCGATACAGGCGCGGGCTGTGATGCCCAACGTGTAACCCGC
>JAPSGP010000281.1 GCA_031177445.1 Acidimicrobiia bacterium | reverse complement strand
GCGCGAACCCGAGGTGCACCCGCGCCTCCTCGCCGCACCCCGCACGGTGCTCCTCCCCCACATCGGCAGCGCGTCGCTCGCGACCCGGACGCAGATGGCCCGAGTGGCAGCCGAAGGCGCGCGCGCCATCCTCGCCGGCGAGGTGCCGCGGAACGTCGTGAGCGTGCTGCAGTAGAACCGTCGTCCCGGGAGAGCAGTTCCTACGGCTCGCTGACGGGCGACTCGTCCAGGCCCAGTAGCTCGATGGTGGTCCGGCCGGCGCGCAGCGCTTCGAACAGCGCCGATTCCCGCTCGGTCCGGTCTTTCGCCGCCCTCAGCACGGCGTCGAGCTCGCCGGTGGGAACGACGGTCACGCCGTCGGCGTCACCGACGACCCAGTCGCCCGCCTGCACCGTGGCGTCGCCCACCTCGACCCCGCCACCCACGACGCCCGGGAGCGTTTTGCTGGCTCCCGTAAGCGCGATTCCGGTGGAGAACACGGGAAATCCGTGCGCTGCCAGCGCCTCGCTGTCGCGCACGCACCCGTCGATCACCAGTCCCGCCAGCCCGCGGGCCTCGGCTGCCGTCGTCAGCACCTCGCCCCAGTACCCGAGCTCCCGCTCGATCCCCACCTCGACGACCAGCGCGCTGCCGCTCGGCGCCCGGGTGACGCCGACGTGGACGGCGAGGTTGTCACCGGGGGTGCAGCGCACCGTGAACGCCGGTGCCGCGAGCCGAGCGCCGGGCCATACCGGCCGGATGCGGGGCGCCATCGCAACCCCGCCGGCCTCGCCCACGGTCGCGGCGCCGAGAGCGACGAGCACTTCGGCAGAGTCAGGCATGGGTTCGCCCGTCATCGCGTGACTTGGCGGAGGGAGAGGGATTTGAACCCTCGAGGAGCCTCAACAGCCCCTACTCGCTTAGCAGGCGAGCACCTTCGGCCACTCGGTCATCCCTCCGAGCACTCAACTGTACCGGTGGCATCGAGAGCGCAGGCGGGGAACTACCTTGAGGCGAATGGACCCTGCCGAGGCGCTCGACCGGATCGCCACGCTGCTCGAACGCGAGCGCGCGGCCACGTACAAGGTGCAGGCGTTCCGGCGAGCGGCCGACACCGTCCGCAAGACGCCCGAGGAGAAGCTGCGCTCGCTGGCCGCGGCCGGTCGCATCCAGGACCTCTCCGGTGTGGGCAGCAGCACCGGCGGGGTGATCGCCGAGGCGCTCACGGGAGCGGTGCCGGAGTACTTGGCGCGCCTCGAGTCCAACGCTGCCCCCGACGCGGGTGAGGGTGCCCCCATCCGCGCTGCCCTCAAGGGCGACCTCCACCTACATTCGGATTGGTCCGACGGCGGATCGCCGATCGACGCGATGGCTCGGCGCGCCGCCGAGCTCGGGCACGAGTACCTCGCACTCACCGACCACTCGCCCACCCTCAAGGTGGCAAACGGGCTCACGGCCGACCGCCTGCGCAAGCAGCTCGACGTCGTGGCTGCGCTCAACGACGAGCTGGCGCCGTTCCGGATCCTCACCGGCATCGAGGTCGACATCCTCGAAGACGGAACCCTCGACCAGGACGAGGACCTGCTCGCCGAGCTCGATGTCGTGGTCGCGAGCGTGCACTCCAAGCTTCGGATGCCCGAGCAGCCGATGACCGACCGCATGGTCGTCGCGATGTCGAATCCCCACACCGACATCCTCGGGCACTGCACCGGCAGGATGGTGCTCGGGCGCGGCCGGCCCGAGTCGACGTTCGACGCCGATCTCGTCTTCGGGGTGTGCGCCCATTTCGACAAGGCGGTCGAGATCAACTGCCGGCCCGAGCGTCTCGACCCACCTATGCGACTCCTGGACCAGGTCGTCGCCGCCGGCTGCAAGGTGTCGATCGACAGCGATGCCCACGCGCCCGGCCAGCTCGAGTGGCAGCCGTACGGCTGCGAGCGCGCCGCCCAGGCCGACGTGCCGATGGAACGCATCGTCAACACATGGTCCATGGACGACCTCCTGGCATGGACCGCCTCGCACGAGGCAGCATGACGCTATGACGGACGCGGCGGTGCCGCACCTGCCGCCGATCAGCGTGAAGGGCATCCTGCTCGGCTCGGGCCCGCGGTTCGCGCGTGACGCGTTCGGGCCGATCGGGTCGTTCTGGGTGCTGTGGAAGCTGTGGGGGCTGGTGCCTGGGATCCTCGCCGCCACTTGCGTCGCGCTCTTCGCCTATTCCTATGAGCGCCGTCGCCAGCGGCCCGGCCTGGTCGTGCGCATCGCGCTCGTGTTCGTGGTGATCCAGGCAGTCGTCGGCCTGGCGACGGGCAGCGCCGAGATCTACCTCGCCATCCCCGTGATCACGAACGCGTGCTACGGACTGACGTTCATCGGGTCGACGATGATCGGCCGTCCGCTGGCGGCGATCTTCGCCGAGGAACTGTTCCCGCTCCCGGACGAGGTAAAGGCGTCCCGCACGCACCGGCAGGTGTTCCGCCGGATCTCGCTCGCCTGGGGCTGCTACATGGTGAGCCGCTCAGCAATCCGGCTCACCATCCTCTTGGTGTTCGGTGTCGACATCTTCGTGGCAGTGAGCTTCGCGACCGGCTCACCGATCACGGCCGCGCTCATGGCGTGGTCGGTGTGGTACGGCGTGCGCAGCTTCCGCCGCAGCGACGAGTGGGGCCCGGCCATCGCCGCGCTCGAAGCGGCCGCACTCGAGGCCGAGTTCGACCCCGACGGCCGGCGTTCTGCCTGAACGTAGGCAGCGCGTCGCGCTGACGCGACCGTCAGCCCATACTCAAGCGACGACGCGCGGACTGGCGTTGCGCCGGCTCACGGCCCAGGACCGTCGAGCCACACGATGGCGCCCTCCCACGGGGCGAGCCGGAGCGCGCCCTCGAGGCGCTCGCCGTCACGCGCACGATGGGTGCTGATGCGCACGAGACCGCGTACGTCGTCGATCGCGGCGGGCGTGTCGGCGAGGTTGAGCGCGACGACGGTTCGCTCACCACGACGCCATGCCCACAGCCCGGCGTCGTCGGCTGCCACCACCTCGTACGCGCCCTGGCGGAGGTCCGGGAACGCGTTGCGCAGGCCGAGCAGGTCCCGGCAGAGCGAGACCATCGACTCGGGATCCCGGCGCTGGTCCTCGACGTTGCACCGCTCGTAGTCGCCGAACGGGAGCCACGGCTCGACCCCCGGTTCGGTGAAGCCCGCGCCCGGCTGCGGCGACCACGGCATGGGGGTGCGCTCGGGATCACGGCCGTAGACCGGGAAGTACGCGCGCCCGACCGGGTCCTCGATGCGGCTCTCGGGCACGACCGTATCCGGCATGCCGAGCTCGTCCCCGTAGTAGAGGAACGCGGTGCCGGGCAGCGTCAGCACCATCATCAGTGCCGCCCGCGCCTTGAGCGGGTCGCCGCCGGCCCAGCGGGACGGGAACCGGTACACGTCGTGGTTGCCCGCGGTCCACACGGGCCAGCCCCCGGGAGGGATCGCCGCCAGCGTGCCCTCGACGACCTCCCGTAGCGCGGGCGCATGGAAGTCGGCGTGCAGGAGAAGGAAGTTGAAGGCGAGGTTGAGCTCGTCGCCCTTCCCGTAGAAGGAGGCCAACGTCGCCGCGTCGAAGACGTGCGTCTCGCCGACGAGGATGCGCGGCGGGTCGTAGGACTCGGCGACCTCCCGCCAGCGCCGGATCACGTCGTGCACCTCGGGACGATTCGCGTTGTGCACCTGGCGCTGGCCGCGGAATCGCTCGAACCAATGGTCCTCGTCGGTGGTCGGTGGGTTGTCGCGCAGCTGACGGTCCTTCACCACCATGTGCACGACGTCGATGCGGAACCCTGCGATCCCCCGGTCGAACCAGAACCGCAAGATGCGATCGAACTCCTCCCGCACCTCCTCGTTCCACCAGTTGAGGTCGGGCTGCTCCGGGAGGAAGTTGTGCAGGTAGTACTGACCGGTGGCCTCGTCGAGCGTCCACGCCGGCCCGCCGAAGCCGCTGAGCCAGTTGTTCGGCGGCGACCCGTCGGACTTCGGGTCGCCCCAGACGTACCAGTCGCGCTTCGGGCTGTCACGGGACGAGCGCGACTCGACGAACCACGGGTGCTCGCTGCTGGTGTGGTTGGGCACGAGGTCGAGAAGGACGCGGATCTGGCGACGTGCTGCCTCGGCGATCAGTTCGTCGATGTCGTCGAGGGTGCCGAGGACGGGCTGCACGCCGACGTAGTCGGCGACGTCGTAGCCCCAGTCGGCGTCGGGCGAGACCGTCGTCGGGTTCAGCCAGATCCCGTCGACGCCGAGCCACGCCAAGTGGTCGAGGCGGCCGATGACGCCGGGGAGGTCGCCGACTCCATCGCCGTTCGAGTCGGCGAACGACCGGGGGTAGATCTGGTAGAAGACTCCTTCCTTCCACCACGCGCTCGGGTCGGCCCCCACGGCCGGGCAGCGTACGCTCCCCCGAAGGAGACGAGGGCGTGAAGTACGTGCTGTTGTACGAATCCGCCGACGACGTCATGTCGAAGGCGCCAGTGCACTTCGACGCGCACAAGGAACGCCTCGACGCGTTCCACGGGCGTGGCGATCTGCTGATGGTCGGCACCTTCGGCAACAGCATCGTGCTCCGGCTTGACTACGGCCGCGCCCGCTTCCTGCTCACAGGCGACGTCGTCAAGGGATGTCACCACGGGAGCGA
>JAPSGP010000066.1 GCA_031177445.1 Acidimicrobiia bacterium | reverse complement strand
CCTCGTCGATCGACCCGTCGGGTTTGTCGAAGTAGTGACGGGAGAAGTTCGTGAGGATCACGCCCGGTGCGAGCGCGTTGACCCGAACCCCGTGCGGTCCGGCTTCGATCGCGAGTGTTTTGGTAAGCATCGCGACCGCGGCCTTGGACATCGCGTAGCACGCCAGCGTCGGGTTGGGGAAGTCGATCGCGCCCGACGACACGTTGACGATGCTCCCGGCCCCTTGCGGCGTCATGACCCGCATCGCCGCCTGGCAGCCGTAGAACACACCCTTGAGGTTGATGCTCAGCACCCGGTCGAGCTCGTCCTCGGTGACGTCCACGACCAGCTGGTTGTGCGGGATCCCGGCGATGTTCGCCATGACGTCGAGTCGCCCGTACTCGCCGACGGCTCGGTCGACGATGGCGTCGACCTCGGACCGCTTCGTCACGTCGGTGCGCACGGGGAGCGCGGTGCCACCCCGCGACGAGATGTCGTCGGCCGTCTCCTGGGCCGCCTTCTCGTCGATGTCACCGAGGACGACGGTGGCACCGACGCCCGCGAGCACCTGCGCGGTCGCGCGCCCGATGCCGCTGCCACCGCCGGTGAGCACCGCCACCCGTCCCGACAGGTCGAACGCTTCGTTCACGGTTGCGGTTGCGGCGGTCGCGTCGCCCATCTCGCTCCTCGGGATCGGTTATCCGGCCTGGTCAGAGACTATGCACGCCTCCCGGTAGCGTGCATCGCGCCATGGCCGAGCTGACCATCGCCACCTTCAACGTGCACGGGGGCATCCTCACTTCCGGCATCTCCGTGCCGAGACTGTGGCGCTCGCAGAAGCCGCTGTCGCCGAACGGGTCCTACGACATGGCCGGCACGCTCGGCGCGCTCGATGCCGACGTCCTCGTGCTCCAAGAGACGTGGTGGCCCGACGCCGAGCCTGCGGCCGTGTACGGCATCGCCGCGAGCAAGAAAGCGACCGTGCACGAAGCAATCTTCGGCCGCGGCACCTGCGAGCCGTTCCCGCGCATCACGTACCGCCACGGCCAAGACGCCGGCAGCTTCGGTCTCGCGGTCGTGAGCCGGGTGCCGGCCAAGGCGCTCGGCAAGCTCCCCGTTGGACGGGTGCCGGCCGACCCCGCCAAGGAGCGCTGCGCGCTGCATCTCGAGCTCGACGTCGACGGCACCGCGGTCGATCTCGTCGGCCTCCACCTCTCCTCCCGCCTGCCGTACGGCCCGCCGATCCAGCTCCAACGGTTGCGGCGGCAGCTCCCACGGCCCGGCCGGCCGGCGATCCTCGTGGGCGACTTCAACTTCTGGGGTCCGGCGGTGAGCGGCATGCTCCCGGGGTGGCGGCGCGCGGTGCGCGGTCGCACCTGGCCGGCACACCGGCCACACAGCCAGATCGATCACGTGTTTGTGCGAGGCGACGTCGAGGTGATCGAGGGCGCGATCCTCGACGACGTCGGGTCCGACCACCGCCCCGTGCGGGTGCGGCTGCGAGTCGGCTAACACAGGAGGCATCGCACAAGGGGGACGCGATGGCACACGAGGTACGCGGGGTCGTCGCCCGGGAGAAGGGCGCGCCGGTTTCGATCGAGACGGTCCTGGTGCCCGATCCCGGGCCGGGTGAGGCGCTGGTCCGCGTCCAGGCGTGTGGGGTGTGCCACACCGACCTGCACTACCGCGAAGGTGCCATCAACGACGAGTTCCCGTTCCTGCTCGGGCACGAAGCCGCCGGGGTCGTCGAAGCCGTCGGCGACGGCGTCGGCGAGGTCGAGCCGGGCGACTACGTCATCCTCGCCTGGCGTGCGCCGTGCGGGCGCTGCCGCTCCTGCCGACGCGGCCGCCCGTGGCACTGCTTCGACAGCCGCAACGCCCGCCAGTCGATGACGCTCGCCGACGGCACGCCGCTCTCCCCCGCGCTCGGCATCGGCGCGTTCGCCGAGCGCACGTTGGTCGCTTCCGGGCAGGCGGTGAAGGTCGATCCGGCGGCGCGCCCCGAGGCGGCGGGGCTCGTCGGCTGCGGGGTGATGGCCGGCCTCGGCGCCGCCATGCTCACGGGCAACGTGCAGCGCGGCGACACCGTCGCGGTCTTCGGTTGCGGCGGCGTCGGCGATGCTGCCGTCGCCGGCGCTCGCATCGCCGGCGCCAGCAAGATCATCGCCATCGACCTCGACCCCCGGAAGCTCGAGTGGGCGCGCGAGTTCGGCGCCACCGACACCATCGATGCCAGCACCGCCGATCCCGTCGAGGGCGTCCGTGCGCTCACCGATGGCAACGGCGCGGACGTGTGCATCGAAGCGGTCGGGCATCCCGAGGTCGCCAAGCAGGCGTTCTTCGCCCGCGACCTCGCTGGCACGCTCGTCCAGGTGGGCGTGCCCGACCCGACGATGACGATCGAGCTGCCGATGATCGAGTTCTTTGGCCGAGGCGGCGCGCTCAAACCGTCGTGGTACGGCGACTGCCTCCCCAGTCGTGACTTCCCGATGCTGATCGACATGTACCTCGGAGGCCGGCTCGACCTCGACCGGTTCGTGTCGGAGACCATCGCGCTCGATGAGGTCGAGGACGCGTTCCACAAGATGGAACGAGGCCAGGTGCTGCGCTCGGTGGTGGTCCTCTGACCCGCTCCGACGACACTCCCGTTCCCGACTACCCCGGGCTGCTCCGGCTCGACGGCCGCAACTTCGTGGTGCTCGGTGCCGGCCAGGGCATCGGCCGCCAGGCCGCCCACGCGCTGTCGTCCGCCGGCGCACGCGTCTTCTGCGTCGACATCGACGCCGCGCTCGCGGACGACATCGCCCGCGAGGTGGAGGGAGTGGCGTGGTCGGGCGACGCGACCTCTCGGCCGGACGCGCTGCGGCTCTTCGACGACGCCGAAACAGCACTGGGCCGGCTCCACGGCGTCGTCGACATCATCGGGATGGCGCGCTACGCCTCGCTGCTCGAAGCCGACGACGAGCACTGGAACTGGGAGCACGACATCGTGCTGCGTCACGCGTTCCTGGCGGTGTCGCTGGGCGGACACGCGCTGGCCCGCGCGGGTGGCGGCACGATGGTGTTCGTCGCCTCGGCCTCGGGCTTCACCGGTGCGCCTGCGCACGCCGCGTACGGGGCCGCCAAGGCCGGGCTGATGGCGCTGGTCCGGTCGGCCGCGGTCGAGCTGGGGCCGCGCGGCATTCGCGTCAACGCGGTTGCGCCCGGCGTGGTGTGGACTCCACGCGTCTCCGCCTACCTGGGCGAGGAGGGACGCCGCAACAACATCGCCAATACTCCCCTGCGCCGCGTGGCCCAGCCTGCCGACATCGCGGCCGCGATCCTGTACCTCGCCAGCGACCTCGCCGGCTACGTCACCGGCCAGACGCTGCTCGTCGACGGCGGCGTGGGCGCCAAGTTCCCGTACCCGCCGCCACCTGACGCCCCCGACCTGTGGTGAACGCGATCAGATCGAAGGGAAGCCCGCGAAGGCCCGCATGTCGTTGTAGACCGAGAGCACCTTGGACGCATATTCGGTGTCGGTGGCCCAGTTGCCGTTGCCCATCTGTTCCCAGGTCGGTGCCTTGCCCTTCGGGCTGACGAGGTGGAAGCGCGGATCGACGCAAGGATTGTTGAGCGGCGGCTGCGCGCACTTCGTGGCGGTCGAATCGGCGTAGGCCCGCAGATGTTGGATCTGGGCCCGCACGCCCGTGATCGCGTTCGGGAACGTCGCGCCCCCTGCACCGCCGTCGACCGCGCCGATGCCGGCGAAGTTGTTCTGTGTCCACTCCACCTGGCCGCCGTAGCGGAACCAGCCGGTCTCGACGATGGCCTGGGCGAAGGCGATGTCACCCTTGACGCCCTCCAGGGCACCCTCCCACGCGTAGTACTTCGTGAGGTCCTCGATGGGGAGGGTGAGCAAGGGCCCGCCGCTGTCCGGGTCGTGCGACACGAAGTACCAGGCCAGCTGCTCCCAGGTGAGGGTCGAGTGCCCCATCACCGCGCGCGTGCGCGTCGAAGGGTCGGGCTCGGGGACGCACGCGACCGCAACCAGCGCGACGGCCGCAAGGGCGACGGCGAGGGGTCGGCGGAGGGGAGCGAGAAGCGCGTTCATGAGACGGCGTGCTGCCCGGTGGTGCAGGATCGCAGCGGTAAAGCGTTCGGGGAAGCCGCAACCCTAGCCGCCACGATCGGCCGACCGCGGGACCCGGGCGCTACTCGTTGGCGGCGACGTAGCTCCGGTACACCGCGAGGAGCGCCGTCTTCTGCTCGTCGGACAGGGCGGCGTCCGCCCGGATCGCGGCCTCGGTGGCAGGAGGCGACTCGGTTTCGCCGGCGTCGTCGTCGAGCAGACCCGCCTGGGCGAGGAGCGTCTCCGCCGAGACGTTGAGCGCCTGAGCGATCGATCGCAACACCCGGACCGAGGGCTCGTGGAGCCCACGCTCGATTTGGCTCAGGTAGGGGTTGGAGACCTTGGTGCGCTCCGCCAGGTCACGGAGCGAGAGGTTGGCGAGCTTGCGCTGACTGCGGATGAAGCCACCCAGCGCTTCGAGGTGCGACTGCCACGGATCCTTGCCCATCACCACGACCTTCCCACACGCGCGAACGAACGAGGAGGGTGGGGGGACCCCCCCTCGTTCGCCCGCGGGGGTGCGATCGAAGGTCAGGCGGACTGCCCGCCGATCGGCAGCGAGCTGACGACCTTGTTGACGAACGAGCGCTGGACGTCGACGGCCTGGGTCGCGAACCCGAACGCCCGCTCCACGATCTCGGCCGGCTTCGGGAGCTGCTCGGGGTACGGCAGCGTCGGCAGCTTGGCGGTGATGCCCTTGACGGCATCGGCGACGCTGTCCTGGCTGGTGCGGACGGTCTCCAGGACCTTGTCCTGGAGCTCGCTGATCTCGAGAACGGCCACGGGGGTGCTCCTTGGGTCGGAGGGTGGTGGGACGCTTACTATATCAAGCACATGCTAACCGCGTCAAGTGCTCGACTAGCATGCGGCGGGTGAGCACCTCGGTTCTCGGCGTCGGTTCCCGGATCGGGTTGGTGCTGGGCGCCGGCGGAGTGACCGGGCACGCCTTCCATGCCGGGGTACTGGCCGCGATCGAGGAGTCGATCGGGTGGGACCCCCGCGACGCCGGCGCCATCGTCGGCACGTCGGCGGGATCGGTGGTCGGCAGCCTGTTGCGTGCCGGCTTCTCACCACGCGACCTCGCCGCCCGCAGCACCGGCGACCCGCTGTCGGCGGACGGTGCCCGCCTGGCCGCCCGCTCCGACGCCGCGATCGAGGGCGGCGTCCCCGTGCGCCCACCGCGAACCGGACTTCCGCGCATGACCGCGCCCGGCCTCCTCGTGCGCGCCGCCCTCCGACCGTTCTGGATGTCGCGTCCCGGCGTGGTGCTCGCCGGCGCCATGCCTTCGGGAACCGTGACCACCGAGTGGGTGTCGGCCCCGCTACGCCCGCTCTACGGATCGGACTGGCCGGACGCCGGCCTGTGGCTGACCGCGGTCCGCCTGCGGGACGGGCAGCGGGTGGTGTTCGGGCGGGACGGCGCTCCGCCCGCCGATGTCGCCGACGCGGTCGCGGCCTCGTGCGCCATTCCCGGGTACTTCGAGCCAGTGACCATCGACGGCGATCGCTATGTCGACGGTGGTGCCCACTCCCCCACCAATGCCGACCTGCTGGCCGGGCGCGATCTCGACCTCGTCATCGTGAGCTCGCCGATGTCGGTGACCGGCCACACCAACCGCCTGCGGCCGCCGCTCGACCTGCCGGCGCGCCGGCTGTGCCGGCTCTATCTCGCTCGCGAGGTCGGCCGCATCCGGCGCCGGCGCGTCCCTGTCATCACGTTCCAACCCACCCCCGCCGATCTCGTCGCCATGGGTGTGAACGCGATGGACCCGGCCCGCAGGGCGGCGGTGACGCGTCAGGCGAAGGAGTCGGCGCTGCGCAAGCTCGACCGCGACGACGTGCGCGCCACGCTGCGGGCACTCGAGGCAGTCGGCCAGCCCGCCTGATCTCCGAGCGTTGGTGCAGAAGAGGGGCCTCTATCCCCCCGTTGTGCTCCGACGCAGGCAGGGGACGAAGGATCAGTACGCGAGCAGCGCCTGCAGGTCGCGAACGATGTCGTGGACCTGGGGCAGGATGGCGTTCTCGAGCGTGGGCTCGTACGCGACGTGCGTGTCGAGCGCGCCGAGACGCCACACGGGTGCGTCGAGGTCCTCGAAACACTCGTCGGCGATCCACGCCGCCACCTCGGCACCGAAGCCGGACCGCAGAGTGTCCTCGTGCACGACCAGCACGCGACCGGTGCGCGCCACCGACTCGGCCACGATGTCGTGATCCCAGGGCACGAGCGTGCGGAGGTCGATGATCTCGATCGCGCGTCGATCGGGATCGACCTCGGCGGCAGCGAGCTGAGTCCGATGGACGGTCGCGCCCCACGTGACGACGGTGACGCGATCGCCTCGACTGGCGTACGCACCCTTGCCGAACGGCAACAGCCAGTCGTCGGGCGGGTACAGGTCGCGGTTGTAGCCCTGGCGGTAGAGGTGCTTGTGCTCGAGGAACAGCACCGGATCCTCGCCGCGCAGCGCGGTGCGCAGCAGCCCAGCCGCATCGCGTGCGCGCGAGGGGAACGCGATCAGCAGCCCCGGAACGTGGGCGAAGATCGATTCGCCGCACTGCGAGTGCCAGATCGACCCGCCGGTGAGGTAGCCACCGATCGGCACCCGCAGCACGAGCGGGCACGTGAACGCGCCGTGCGAGCGCCAGCGGAGCGTCGCCGCCTCCGACTTGATCTGCTGCATCGCGGGCCAGATGTAGTCGAAGAACTGCACCTCCGGGCAGGGCCGCAGCCCACGGATGCCCTGGCCGATCGCGCGGCCGACGATGTTGGCCTCGGCGAGGGGCGTGTTGTAGCAGCGGGCAATGCCGTATTCGCGCTGCAGGCCGAAGGTCACGCCGAACACGCCGCCCTTGCCGGCGACCTCCCCCAGCACGCGCGGATCGGCATCGGCGACGTCCTCGCCGAAGACACGGATGCGCTCGTCGCGCGCCATCTCGTGGTGGAGGGTGAGCCGGATGGCCTCGCCGAAGGCGACGGGCTCGCCCGCGTTCTCGGAGTCGACGGGTGGATCCGGCGGCAGCTCGGTCACGACGGCGGGCCCGTGCAAGTGGTCCATGACCGTCGCCGGGTCCGGCCGGGGCGCGGCACACGCTTCGCGTGCTGATGCTGCCACCAGTTCGTGCGCTTCGGTTCGGATCGCTTCGGCAGCCTCGCGTGAGAGCCCGCCGGATCGGACGAGTGCCTCCTCGAGCAGCACGATCGGGTCGTGCTCGGCCTCGTCGGCCAGCTCCTCGGCCGGGCGGTACTTCTTCTGGTCATCGGAAAGGGAGTGCGAGTACGGACGCGTCACGGTCGCGTGGATCAATCCCGGGCCTTGGCCGGCACGGACGCGGTGGATCGCGTCCGCGCCCTTCCGCCTCACCTCGAAGTAGTCGCGCCCGTCGATGGTCGTGACGTGCAGGCCGCGGATGCCCATGACCATCTCGGACACGGGTGCGGGCGCCTGGTCGCTCGCCCGCACCGAGATCGCGTAGCCGTTGTCGGCCACCACGTAGAGGACCGGAAGCCCGAGACGGGCGGCGCTGTTGAGGCTCTCCCAGAACTCGCCCTCGGAGCACGCCCCCTCTCCCATGGACACGTAGGTCACTTCGTCGCCGTAGGCACTGCACCCGGGAAGCTCGCGCCCGACGATGTAGCGACCCGCCTCGGCGCACCCGATTGCCGGCAGGCACTGGCTCCCGGTAGGGCTCGACTGGCTCACGATGTGCCGATCCCGGTCGCCCCAGTGACACGGCATCTGACGCCCACCCGAGGCGGGGTCGGTGACAGAACCCACCGCTTGCAGGAGGATCTCGGTCGGGGTGACCCCGAGCGCCAGCGCCAGCGCCCGGTCGCGGTAATAGGGGAAGAACCAGTCGTAGCCCGGGCGCAGCGAACGGGCGAGCCCGAGCAGGAGCGCCTCGTGGCCTGCTCCCGAGATCTGGAAGAACACCTGGCTCTGCTGGCGAAGCGTGATCTCGCGATCGTCGAGCGCCCGTGAGATGCAAGCGAGCCGGAAGTCGGCTATGGCCTCGTCGCGCGGGACCCCCTGGAGCGAGTCCCGGCGACCGTTCACGCGCTCGTGCTGCTCGCCGTGATGGCGATGATGCGTGAGTCGATCGAGCAGCCTCACGGTGACTCCTTGGTCGCCGTCGCAAGCTCCGGCGCGTGCTTCGGCGGTCGGCAAAGCCGCCGCCTCCGCGTCGGACGATAGAGGATCACCGGATGCTCGTCAGCCATCCCGCGTGACGATACGGTGAAGGCCGTGGCGCGGCGGAGCGAGGGGAACGGGCCGGGCGCGCCTCATCCCGACCGAACCCGGCGGCGGCGGTTTGCCCGGTTCTTCCTGTCCCCGAGGGCGCGCCGGCTCGCCGCCGAGCATCGCGTCGAGAGCGAATCGGTCACCGGCACCGGGGGGAACGGCCGGATCACGGGCGACGACGTGCTCGCGTTCGTCGCCGATGCGCCACACCCATCGGCCCGCCAGCCCGCCGCCGGGACGACCGCGCCGCCCGCGCCGCCCGCGCCGTCTCCGCCGCCCCCACCCCCGCCGGCGTCGCCTTCGCTTCGATCTCCGCGACCGGCACCGCCACCGCCCGCGGTCGAGCCGGCCCCCGCGTCGGTCACCACCCCGGTGGCCCCGTCCCCCGCGCTCGACCGGGGCGACGAGGTTGTGCCGCTGACCCGCATCCGCCGCCTCACCGGCGAGCACATGGTGCGGTCGAAAGCAACCGCGCCGCACGCGCTCTCGGTCGTGGAAGTCGACTTCCACCGCGTCGAGCCGGCCCGGCGCGCCGCCGGGCTCACCTACCTGCCGTTCATTGCCCGCGCCGTCGTCGACGCGATCGCACGCTTCCCGCACGTCAACGCCACCGTCGGCGACGCCGAGCTCACGGTGCACCGCGACGTCCACCTCGGCATCGCCGTCGACCTCGACTTCGAAGGCCTCGTCGTCCCCGTGGTGCGCAATGCCGACGGGAAGCGTCTGCGTGCGATCGCCGGCGAGACGCGCGACCTTGCTCACGGCGCCCGCTCGAAGCGGCTGTCCCCCGACGCGCTGGCCGGCGGGACGTTCACGATCACCAACCCCGGGCCCTACGGCACGATGCTGTCGGTCCCGATCATCAACCAGCCCCAGGTCGCGATCCTGGCCACCGACGGGGTGAAGCGGCGGCCGGTCGTCGTCGAGCTCGACGGCGGCGGCGACGCGATCGCGATCCATCCCGTCGGCCTGCTCGCGCTGTCATGGGACCACCGCGCGTTCGACGGCGCCTACGCCTCGGCGTTCCTCGCGTTGGTGCGCGAGCTCCTCGAGACCCGCGACTGGGGCGCCGAGCTCTAGATTCCGTCAGCCGACCCAGCCGCTGTCGGAGAGCTTGCGGTCGATGGCGTAGGCGGCGCTGATCAGCCCCAGATGCGTGAACGCCTGGGGGAAGTTGCCGAGGTGCTCGGCGTGGGGACCGAGCTCCTCGGAGTAGAGCCCGAGATGGTTGGCGTAGCCGAGCATCTTCTCGAACACGAGCCGCGCCTGTTGCACGTCACCCGAGCGCGCCAGCACCTCGGCGTACCAGAACGAGCACATGTTGAACGTGCCTTCGTCGCCCATGAGCCCGTCGGACGCGGCATCGCCGATCCGGTAGCGGTACACGAGCGAGTCGTCCACCAGATCCTGCTCGATCGCGCGCAGGGTCCCGATCCATCGAGGATCGGTCGGTCCGATGAACTTGACCATCGGCATGAGGAGCGACGCCGCGTCGACCGTCCGCGCGCCCTGGTACTGCACGAACGTGTTGCGATCGGGATCCCAGAAGTTCGTGTGGATGTCGTGGTAGATCGCGTCTCGCGTGGTGCGCCAGCGCTCGAACGGGTACGGGAACGAGCGGCGGTCGGCGAGCCGGATCCCCCGGTCGACCGCCACCCAGCACATCAGACGTGAGTACAGGAAGTGCTGGCGACCCCCGCGCACCTCCCACACGCCCTCGTCGGGCACCTGCCAGTGCTCGGTCACCCAGTCGACCAGCCGCACCAGGTTCTGCCACAGGTCGTGCGAGATCGGCTCGCCGTACTTGTTGTACAGGTAGACGGAGTCCATGAGCTCGCCGTAGATGTCGAGCTGCAGCTGGTCATACGCGCTGTTCCCGATGCGCACCGGCGCGGAACCGCGGTACCCCTCGAAGTGGGTGAGCACCTCCTCGGTGAGGATCTTGCGCCCGTCGTGGCCGTACATGATCTGCATCGACCCGTCGGGGTTGAGGTCCATGCAGCGATCCTCGATCCAGTGCATGAAGTTGCCCGCCTCCGCGGTGTAGCCGAGGCGGATCAGCGCGTAGAGCGTGAACGACGCGTCGCGGATCCAGCAGTAGCGGTAGTCCCAGTTGCGCTCGCCCCCGACGTGCTCGGGGAGCCCGCAGGTCGGCGCCGCCACCAGCGATCCGTGCTCGTTCGAGACGAGCAGCTTGAGCACCAGCGCCGACCGATTCACGGTCTCGCGCCAGCGGCCCTCGTATTTCGAATGGCCGACCCAGGTGCGCCAGTAGTTCACCGTGTCCTTGAAGGCGTCGGAGACGTAGTGCTCGGCCGAGCTCGGACTGGTCGACCCGTCGACGACCTGCTCGAGCACGAACGCGGCCGTCTCGCCCGCGTGGAGCCGGAAGGTAGCGGTGAGGGCGCCGTTGTGGACCTCCAGCGGCACGCCGGTGCGGAGCCGGACGGTCATGCCGTCGTCGCCGAAGATCAGGAACTCGCCGTCGCGCGGGTCGATCTTGTGACCGGCGCGCCCGTAGTCGAACCGTGGGTCGAAAACGACGTCGAAGTCGACCTCGCCCCGCACGCACTTCGCCCGGCGCACGAGCACGTGACGATGGGTCTCCTCCTCGATGCCGACGGGCATGAAGTCG
>JAPSGP010000280.1 GCA_031177445.1 Acidimicrobiia bacterium | reverse complement strand
GACATCATGTGGGCCGGCGAGGAGCTGGAGCGTGTCCCACCAGTAGTGCCACGAGCTCTCCGACGTCGCGTCGACGGATGCGTGCTCCCAGTACTGCGGGCCGTAGAGCCGGTCGACCTTCAGCAGCGTCTGCCGGTCGTTCTTCGTCCGCAGCCCATAGGCCAGCAGCGAGGCGTTGCTCGGGACGCCGTTCCGCAGGGCGACCACGCGGTAGTAGTACGTTCGCTCGATCTGGCCGCCCGTGTCGTAGTAGCAGAGCCCCGGGCGGTTGTAGCTCGGCCAGGTCGGGTTGTTCGGTGCGCTGCAGGCCTCACCCTCGGTGGTCGCGATCCGGGTCCGCTTGCTCGGGATGAACGCCGGCTCGGAGCTGCGGTGAATCTCGTACCGCTCCGCTGCCGCGACCGGATTCCACGCCACCCGCAGGCTCTGCTGCAGGTCGGTGACCCGAACCTGTGTCGGCGGATCGCCGCCGCCGGCCTCGCCCTGCGTGACGACCGGCATCCGCACGAGCGAGTCGCACGGCGCGGTCGCGTTCAGGAGCGGCATGCACGCCAGCGTCGAGTCGTAGTAGACCTTCGTGTCGTTCTGCGTGTCGATGAAGACCGGGTCGACGTGGAGCGTGAGCGTCGAGTTCGCAGTGATCAGCGGCAGCGAGATCGTCGACTCGAGCCGCGCGGGGACGAGCGGGCTCGACGGTGTCGCCGTCACCCGGCGCTGGAACTTGAGCACGCCGTCCGCCCACACCCGAAGGTTCCAGTCCGCGGACAGCCCGAGATCGTCGTCGCACCCGGCGCACGATGCCCACCACTCGACGGTCATCGGTCCGAACACGCTCGTAGGCCGCTCGAGGTACCACGTCCAGTTGGGGTCGTGGATGTTGCGTGCGGCGCCGCCGTTCAAGAGCGGCGACGGCACCTCGAAGAACGCGGCCGCGTCGGTCGAAAGCGTCGCGCTCTCGAGCAGGAGCGGGCAGCGCGTCGGGGCAACGTCGGCGTTCCCCGGCGAGCCGGCGCACGAGACCTCGTCCGGCGCCGACGCCTCGGCGACGTGGTTGTTGCCGTGGAAGTAGAGCACCTTGCGGTTGTCCGGATCCGGGATCGAGACCGGCGTCTCCGTCCCCGGCACCTCCCAGTTGGTGACGCCCTCCCACTGCGCGGGGTAGGAGCCCTGCGCCCCGATCCGTGCCCAGCGGCTGTCGATCGTCGACCCGTCCTGCGGCTCGGTGAGCCGGGCGGTGGGCGCAGTCTGCGACCGCGGGAGCTCGACGGTGACGTCGTAGTTGAACCCTTCGGTCTGCTTCGGGTTCTCCGTCGAGTTCAGGTCGCATGCCGACGGAGCACCGTTCGCGCGGTGGTAGACACGCAGCGTCCAGACGCCCACCGGGAACTCGATCTCCTGCCCCGTGCGCGGCGGAACAGCGCCGGTGGTCTCCTCCGGAGCCCGGATCTCGATGAAGCGGCTGCTGCCAGTGAAGACGAGACCCGTCGCCTCGTTGTCGGCCATCGCCCGCTTCTGGTGCGACGCCGGATCGAGCGTGCGGCTGTCGGCGGTGTCGGGGGTGACGCCGGGGCGCCACAGCCGCAGGTACAGGTTCGCGCCCGGATGCTCAGGCCAGCGGACGGTGATCCGCAGCCGTTCTGTCCGAGTCGGGACGACTATGAAGTGCTGGCCGTAGCGCTGGGTCGCGATCGGCGACGGTTCGGTCTGGTTCGGGAGCTGGACCTCGGGCGCCGTCCAGCTCAGCGTGCCGGTGCAGCCGTTGAACTGCTGCCGCACGCCCGTGGCGCCGGGATGGAGGTTGCCCTCGTAGCGGGCGGTCGGCGTCCCGAGCACCGGCTCCTTCATCCCGAAGGGGTAGTTCTTCGCCAGCTCGACCGCCCGGTAGGCGTCGATCCGGCCGGTGCCCTGCTCCTCCGAGTCCCAGCCCGGGAGCTTGTGCATCTCGTTCGAGGAGCGCTCGAGGATCTCGGTGATGATCTGCGGCAGCGGCAGCTTGTTGTCGTGCCCCTTCTTGTACGCCTCTGCGATCAGGGCGATGACGCCCGAGACGTGCGGCGTCGCCATCGAGGTGCCGTTCAGCTGCTCGTAGCACTCGCGCTCGAACGCGGTCTCGGGCGTGCCGACGGTGCCGGTCTCGCGGCACTCCGGCGAGTTCGCGCTCGCCGAGTTGACGTTCACGCCCGGAGCCGAGACCCGCGGCCGGTAGACGCCGACGTCGAAGGCGCGGCCGAGCTTGATGTCGTGGTTGTCGGGCGAGCCCTCGTTCCCGGAGACCACCCCGTCCCGGTTGACGTCGTACGGCTCGCTCGGGCGTCCACGCGAGGAGAACATCCCGATCTGATCGGGCTTCGTGCTCGCCGCGACGCAGACGACGAACGGGTTGTTGCACTGGGCGCTCGTCGTGTTGTGCTCGGGCCCGGTGTTGCCCGCCGCGAAGACGGAGAGGATGCCGACGAAGTACGCCTCCTTGAACGCGATCGATTGCGCACTCGCCGGGCTGTAGCCGGTCCCGCCGCCCCAGCTGTTGGAGACAGCCACCGTGGGATAGATGCCGCGCGAGCGCTTGTAGATCAGGTCGTCGTAGGCGGCGAGGATCTGGAAGTTGAACAGGCTGGCCCCGACGTTCGCGGAGTACACGTGTAGCTTCGCGTCGGGGGCCATTCCGATCGTCGAGTGCGGGTGCGTCCGGCCGCCGCTCGCCGAGCCGGTGCCGGCGATCGTGCCGGAGACGTGGGTCCCGTGTCCCTCGTCGTCGCACGTGACCACCGCACAATCGACCTTGGGGCTCGTCCCGCTGAGGTACGGCTGATTGCCGGTGGCCGCGATCCACGGCGTGCAATGGATGCCGGTGCGAGTCGGGTTGGCCGCCGTGATCGGCGTCGCGTCGCAGTACTCGACCACGTTCTCGAGATCCTCGTGCGCGGCATCGACACCCGTGTCGATGACGGCGATGTGGATGCCCTTTCCGGTCGTGTCGAGACCGGGCAGACCATTGTTCGAGTTGGCTTTCTCCCACGCATAGCGGGCGCGCGTGATCCAGGTCGAGTCCTCCATCGCGATCCGGTATCTGGTGTTGGCCCAGACGCTGCGTACGGAGGGCGAGCGACGCAGCTTGTCGAGCTCGGACGCTGTCAGGTTCCTGGTCAGGATCATCGGGAGCGCACGCAAACTGGTGCCGCTGATCCCGAGCCGCTTGATCGCCTTTAGGTGCTTGCGGTCCCACGCGGTGATGACCGCCTCGACGCGGCCGGTCTCACTCGCGGCGAGCTGGCGCAGCAGTGCCGAATCGACTGCCGGGGTTGGCGCCGTTGCGGCCGTCGTACGAGCCGTAGAAGTGGTATCGACAGTCACAGAGGAAAGGTTCCGCGCCCCGGCCGACCCCCCGAAGACGAGCACGGCCGCCAATGTGACGAGAGTTGTGACCAACACGTGTCGTGCCTTCATTGCTCTCTTCCTCCCTCTTCCTCGGTTGAGGCGACAGGGGCCGCTCCGTCTCCCGGCGCGGCTCCTTTTCACTCGACCTCGTGCTGCTACCTCCCTGCGCTATCGCGTCGGGTGTTGATGGCGGGGTCGCCGCCGCCGTCGTGGTCGTCGCCGAGCAGCACGGGCGAGAGCAGCGGCGTGCCGGCGGTCGGGAATTGCTTGATCCCGTCGCACCAGGGGTCGCCGTCGTCGGTCGAGGCGTCGAACCCCCGGGAGCCCAGCCGAGCCGGTAGTCGTTCTCCCCGACCACGGCGTTCTTGGATCAGCGGCGGCTCTTGGGCGAGTGTGCCACCACTCATCGTGGTTAGCATGGCGAGAGTCTGAACACCACGGCCGGGGGTGTCAAGACGAGAAAGAGGCAGATTCGCCCAGACAGATGCCGCTTCGGGGCGGCGACTTCAGGTCGCGCTTACTCGGAACGGCCCCGGCGCTGGAGCGTTGCGCCGACCGGCGGAAGGGAACCGTGAGTGAACACCGCGAACGCGCGCCGTGCTCTCCGGTGGCGGCTCGACGGGGCGACCAGCGCCACAGCTCAGGCTCGAGGCGCTGCAGCTCGGCGGCGACGGTGCGGTGGAACGGAAGCGGCGCGAGCTGGAGAGTCGTCATCGCCTCGAACCGTAAACGGCGCGCGCGCGGCTCTAGGTGTCCTGCGCCGCTGTCTTCTCTAGAGTCGGGATCGTGCAGAGCGACCGGCGTCGCTAGTTGCGAGCCATCACGAGGATCTGAAAGAGAGAAGGAAGGAGCGACGTGACCGAGAGCGTCAGCGAGAGCGAGAACCCCGTCATCCCGAGCCCGACGCCGAAGGCGACTCGGCCGAAAACGAACAGGGACTGGTGGCCGGATCAGCTGGACCTGGGAGTCCTCCACCAGCACTCGCCCCTCTCCAACCCGATGGGCGAGGACTTCAACTACGCCGAAGAGTTCGAGACCCTCGACCTCGACGCGCTGAAGCGCGACCTCATCGAGGTGATGACGACGTCTCAGGACTGGTGGCCGGCCGACTACGGCCACTACGGGCCGCTCTTCATCCGGATGTCGTGGCATGCCGCGGGCACGTACCGCGTCGCGGACGGCCGGGGCGGCGGCGGCAGCGGCGCTCAGCGCTTCGCACCGCTCAACAGCTGGCCCGACAACGCGAACCTCGACAGGGCGCGCCGGTTGCTCTGGCCGATCAAGCAGAAGTAC
>JAPSGP010000003.1 GCA_031177445.1 Acidimicrobiia bacterium | reverse complement strand
CATGTCGCGGGCCCGGCCGACGATCGAGAGATAGCCCTCGCCGTCGAACGAGCCCAGGTCGCCGGTGTGGTACCAGCCGTCGCGCAGGGCGGCGGTGGTCGCGTCGGGCTGTTCGAAGTATCCGTCCATCAGGAGCTCGCTGCGCACACAGACCTCGCCGTCGTCGGCGAGCCGGACGTCGACGCCGGGTTGGGGGAGGCCGACGCTGCCCGGCTTTCGCAGCACGTCCTCGGCCCCGAGCACGGTGGCGGCACCCGCCTCGGTGGATCCGTAGAAGACGCGGGTGGCGGTGTGCGGCAGCGCGTCGCGGATCGCAGCCAGGAGCTCGGGCGGGGTCGCCGACGTTCCGGTGTCGGCGATCCGCAACGTGGTCACGCCGCGGAGCCGATCGGGATGCTCGAGCACGCGCGCCCACACTGCCGGGATGAGATAGAGGCGCGCGGCGCGGTGACGCTCGACCTCGCCGAGCAGCGTCGGCGCGTCGGGGGTGCGCACGAAGTGGATCGGTTGCCGGATCTGCCAGCAGCCGAGCGCGAGCGTCCATCCCGCCATGTGGAACAGCGGGAACATGCACACGGTCCCGCCGGGCTCGTCCGAGGCCAGCGACGGGAAGCTGCGCAGGAAGTTGGCTCGGTGCGAGAGCACCACCCCCTTGGGGCGACCCGTGCTCCCGCTGGTGAAGAAGATGACGTGCGGGTCGCGCTCGTCGAGGGCGGGCGCCTCGATGTCGTTCGTCGACGCACCGGACGTTGTCTGCTCCAGCTCGGGGTGGCTGACCACGGGCAGGTCGTGACCGTCGAGCTGCGGGGCGTGGAAGGCGTCGGCCAGTACCAGCTTCGGGCGGGCGTAGCCGATGACCACTGCGGCTTCGGCCGGCCCGAGGCGTGCATTCACGGGCGCGAACACCGCGCCCAACTTGGCGAGCGCGAAGAAGATCGGGAGGGCTTCGAGCGACGTGTCACCCCACCAGGCGACGCGATCGAGGTGCCCGACGCCCATCGCCGCCAGCGCGTGGCCGACGCGGTTCGTCTGTTCGTCCAGCTCGGCGAAGCTCACCCGTCCGTCGTCGAGTGTCGCAGCTGTGCGCGAGGGCGTGGAGCGAGCGGCGTGTCGCAACACGTTGCCGATGACCAGCGCCACGACGCGGCATCATGACGCCTATGTCAGCAATCGGCAACAACGCTCCCGACCCGGCCGACGCCGGGATCATCGCCCAGTCCCGGATCCGGCCCGACCATCCCGCGTTGCGTCTCGGCGAGACCGTTCGCACCTACGGCGAGCTCGACGACCGAGCCCGGCGGGCCGCCCACGCCCAGGCGGCCCGCGGCGTGCAGCGGGGGGATCGGGTCGCGGTCATGGTGCCGAACTCGATCGAGTACTTCGAAGCGATCCACGGCGCGGGACGGCTCGGGGCGATCGTCGTGCCGGTGAACATCCACTTCAAGGCGGACGAGGCGGGCTGGGTCGTGTCCGACTCGGGCGCGACTGCAGTCGTCGTGGCGGAGCACCTGCTGCCGTCGCTGGCCACGGTGCCCGACGTCCCCCGACTCGCCGTCGGGCCGGGCGGCGACTACGAGGCGGCGCTCGCGGACGCGCCCGCGGCCGGCGAGGTGGATCCACCTGAGGTCGTCGGCGACGGCTGGCCCACGATCATGGCCTACACCTCGGGCACGACCGGCCGGCCTAAGGGCGTGGCCATCGGCGCAGACGACTTCCGCCGGCGCGCGGCCGGCGTGGCGGGGTCGGGTCTGCGGTGGGGTCTGGGTCCCGACGACGTGCACCTGCTCGTTGGCCCCTCGTACCACATGGGCCCGCTGTTCTGGTCACAGATGCATCTGGCCTTCGGCGCCACCGTCGTCGTGATGCCGAAGTGGGACGCGCAGCAGTGCCTCGAGCTCGTCGAACGCTGGTCGGTCACGAACGTGCACATGGTGCCAGCGAACTTCACCCGGATCCTCGCGCTGCCCGAGGACGTTCGCGCCCGGTACGACCTGTCGTCGTTGAAGATCGTGGTGCACGCGGCGGCGCCGTGCCCCGTCCCGCTCAAGCGGGCGTTCATGGACTTCGTCGGCGCCGAGAAGGTGTGGGAGTACTTCGGCGCGTCCGAAGGGGGCGGGACCGTGATCTCGCCCGAGGAGTGGCTGGAGCACCCGGGAAGCGTCGGCCGGCCGTTCCCGGGCAACGAGTTCGCCATTCTCGACGACGACGGCAACGAGCTCCAGGCGGGCGAGGTCGGCACGATCTGGGCCCGCCCGGCGGAGTCGAGCTTCGAGTACCACAACGACCCCGACAAGACGGCGGCGTCGCACCGCGGCACTTGGTTCACCGTCGGCGACGCCGGCTACCTCGACGCCGACGGATACCTCTATCTCACCGATCGCAAGAGCGACATGGTCATCTCGGGGGGCGTGAACGTCTATCCCCGCGAGATCGAGGACTCGCTGTACACGCATCCCGAGGTCGTCGACTGCGCGGTGCTCGGTGTGCCCGACGACCAATGGGGCGAGGTGCTCTACGCCGTCGTACAGCGGACCGCGGGGTCGTCACTCGACGCCGACGGAGTCGTCGCCTGGATCCGCGAGCATCTCGCCGACTACAAGCGTCCCCGGATCGTCGAGTTCGTCGACGAGCTGCCGCGCGACCCCAACGGCAAGGTCCGCAAGCCGTTGCTCCGGGAGGCCTGGCTCGCTCGGCGCGAAGGGTCCACAATCGGGTGAGCCGCAACCGAGCACTCTTGCGTCGCCAACCGGCGATATACGCCCGTTGGCGACGCAAGGATTCGGAGTAGGAGGCGCGTGATGCCGCACTACCTCATCCAGACCGCGTACACACCTCAGTCGTGGGCGACGATGGTCGAGAAGCCGCAGAACCGGCTCGAGCTCGTCCGGCCCGCGGTCGAGGGCCTCGGAGGCAAGATCGCTGATGCCTGGCTCGCGTTCGGCGAGTACGACCTCGTCGCCGTGGCCGAATTCCCCGACAACGTCAGCGCCGCCGCGTTCGCGATCAGCGTGGCGGGAGCCGGCTCTGTGAAGGCGTTCAAGACGACGCCGCTCATGACGATGGACGAAGCGGTGGCGGCGATGACGAAGGCGGGCTCGAGCACCTACATCCCGCCGAAGAAGTAGCACCCCGCGCGCGCCGTCCGAGCCCCGTTAGATTCCGGGGCCATGACGACGATCTTTCATGACGACGATGCCGACCTGTCCGTGCTCGACGGTGCGAGCGTGGCGGTGGTCGGCTACGGCAACCAGGGCCGATCGTGGGCCTTGAACCTGCGCGACTCCGGACTCGATGTCACGGTGTGCGTGCGCGCCGACGCGTCGCGTGAGCAGGCGGCGAGCGACGGGTTCCGGCCCGGAGAGCTCGCCGATGCCAGCGGGGCCGACGTCATCTGCGTCCTCGTACCCGACGACGTGATCCCGTCGCTGCCGCTCACGCGGCCCGACGACGGCCTCACGATCGTGGCGAGCGGGTACACGCTGGCGTTCGATCGCTTCGACCCGGCCGGCGACGTCGGCATGATCGCCCCTCGCATGCTCGGGCCCGAGGTCCGGCGCTGCTACGAGGAGGGGATCGGTTTCATCACCGCGGTCGGCGTGCACCGCGATGCCACCGGTCGTGCCCGCGAGCGCGTACTTGCAGTGGCGAGAGCGGTGGGCGGGCTCCGCCAGGGCGCGGTGGAGCTCACGCCCAAGCAGGAGGCGGTGCTCGACCTGGCGGTGGAGCAGGCGCTCTCGCCCGCGCTGACCTCGGTCCACGGCACCTTCGTCCAAGTGATGCTCGAACAGGGGATCCCGCTCGAGGCGATCCTCACCGAGCTGGTGCTGTCGGGCGAGGTGGAGCGGACCATGCGCCTGGTGCGGGAGTCCGGGTACGCGGCCCAGTTCGGCTACCACTCACCGACAAGCCAGTACGGGCAGCTCAGCCGGCGCGACGCCTACCAGCACCTCGATCTGGCGTCGACGATGCGGTCCCTGGTCGACGACATCACCTCGGGACGGTTCGCTGACGAGTGGGACGCCGAGCGGGACGCGGGTTACCCCCGCCTCGCGACGCTCCGTGAGCAGCACGCCGGCGAGGGCGTCCGGGCCTTCGAAGAGGAGCTCCGCCGCCAGCTGGGCGAGGGTGCCATCGCCCGCTAACGGCCTACGGTTGGCAACTGACAATCGTTGTTGATAACATCGCGATCGTCATGAAAACCGTCGCCGAGCTCACCGAGCGCTTCCGGGCCCAGGGGCTGCGAGTCACCCCCCAGCGCCAGGCCATCTTCGGCCTGCTCGAGGGCAACGACGGCCATCCCACGGTCGAGGCGCTCTACGAGGCGGCCCGCAGCGAGATGCCGGCGATCTCGCTGAAGACCGTGTACCACACGGTCAACGACCTGGCGGCCATGGGAGAGGTCGAGCTGCTCGACCTCGGGACCGGCAGCTATCGGGTCGACCCCAACGTCGAGCACGCTCACCATCACCTCATCTGCATCGTGTGCGGCCGGGTGCGGGACGTCACGCTCGACGGACGCCCGCCGTCCGTGCCGGCCCGCCTGCGCGACGGGTTCTCGGTCGCGGCCGTGGAGATCAACTTCCGCGGCGTGTGCGACGAGTGCGCCGGCAGCGAGGAATCGACGCGCTAGAGCACGAACACGACCACGAACAAACCCCCCGAACATACGACCCCCGAACCAGAAGGAGCATTGATGCCCGAACTCAACGGCAGCAAGACCCACGACAACCTCAAGGAGGCGTTCGCGGGCGAGAGCCAGGCCAACCGGCGCTACCTGTACTTCGCCCAGAAGGCGGACGTGGAGGGGTACCCGGATGTCGCCTCGCTCTTCCGATCGGTCGCCGAGGGCGAGACCGGACACGCCTTCGGGCACTTCGACTTCCTCGCGGAAGTCGGCGACCCGGTGACGGGTGTCGGAGTCGGCCCGACCACCGACAACCTCAAGTCGGCGATCGAGGGTGAGACCTACGAGTACACCGAGATGTACCCGGGGTTCGCCAAGACCGCCCGCGATGAAGGCTTCGACGAGATCGCCGAATGGCTCGAGACCCTCGCTCGGGCCGAGAAGAGCCACGCCGGTCGGTTCACCCAGGGGCTCGAGCAAGTCAGCTCCTGAGTCGATCCCGACCTCCCGACAGGCGGCTCCGAGGTTTCCGGGGCCGCCTGTTCGGGTCACCATCCTTCCGAGAGAGCCGAGTGGTCGAGGCATACGCGTGACTGCACATCTCTACGATCCGCTCGACCCGAAGTACCTCGCTCCCGAAGACGCGCGTGGCGAGCGCGACCGCACGTTCCACGTCTGTGCCGACTGCCGGATCTGCGTGCGTCTGTGCCCGAGCTTCCGGTCGCTGTTCCGGATGATCGACGAGCGTGAGGCCGACGACCACGCGCAGGCGGTCGACTCGCTCACGGATGCCGAGCACCAGCGGGTCGTCGACGAGTGCTACCAGTGCAAGCTCTGCTACGTCGTTTGCCCGTACACGCCGGATCGCGAGCAGGAATGGGTCATCGACTTCCCGCGCCTGATGCTGCGCTCCCTGGCGATCGAGGACCAGCAGGGCAAGGTCTCCCGGAGCGCCAAGCTCCTGGCGCGCACCGATCTTCACGGCAAGGTGGCAACCAAGGCGGCGCCGATCGTCAACCGCGTGAACAACGTGAAGTTCCTGCGCGGGGTGATGCAGAAGACCACCGGCATCGCCAAGGAGCGCAAGCTCCCGAGCTACGCGCGAAATCGGTTCTCGAAGTGGTTCAGACGTCGCGCGACACGCGGGCGGGATGCCGTTGCGAGCGGGGCTCCTGATCGGGGCAGCGTCGCCGTGTTCCCGAGTTGCCTGGTCGAGTACCAGGAGCCCGCGATCGGTATTGCCCTCGTCGGCGTGTACGAGCGCAACGGCATCGCCTGCGAGCTGCCCGAGGGACAGGTGTGCTGCGGGATGCCGTGGCTCGACGCCGGCGACATCGGCAAGTTTCGCGAGCACGCCGAGCGCAACGTCGCCGCGCTGGCGCCCGCGGTGAAGGACGGGCACGACGTTGTCGTGCCCCAGCCGACGTGCGGCTATGTGCTCAAGAACGAGTACGCCGACTTCCTGGGCACCGAAGATGCCCGGCTCGTCGCCGAGCACACTTTCGACGGTTCGGAGTACCTGATGAAGCGGCACCGCGAGGAGCCGCTCGACACCGAGTTCGACGGCGACGTCGCCGAGAGCATCACCTGGCAGGCGGCGTGCCACTACCGGGCCCAGGAGATCGGGCCGAAGAGCCGTGATCTCATGCAGCTCACCGGGGCGAAGGTGCAGATGGTGGAGCGATGCTCGGCCATCGACGGCACGTGGGGGCTGCGGGCCGAGAACGTGGAGATGGCGCGCAGGGTCGCGAAGCCGCTGATGGAGGCGGTCCAGAAGTCCGACGCCCCTGTTGTCGCCGGCGACTGCCACCTTGCCAACACCGCCATTCTGGAGGGGACAGGTCGCGAGCCGCTCCATCCGCTCCAGGTGCTGGCCCGGGCGTACGGGATCGAAGAGGACTGAGCATGCGCAAGCTGACGCTCGCCGACATCAAGGATCTGCGCGAGTACGCGCGCGAACGAGACGACTTCCGTCGTCGCATCATCGAGATGAAGAAGCGGCGGCGCGTCGATCTCGGCGATCTGCTCACGATCGTGTTCGAGAACACCGACACCATGCGCTTCCAGATCCAGGAGATGGCGCGCGCCGAACGGATGGTGTCGGACGAGCAGATTGCCCACGAGGTCGAGACGTACAACGAGCTCATCCCCGAAGCGGGGGAGCTGTCGAGCACGCTGTTCGTCGAGATCGACAACAAGGAGGAGCTCTACAAGTGGCTCCCGCGACTCGTCGGGATCCAGCGTGCGGTTGCGTTCTGGCTCCAGGACGGGTCGAGCGTGGTCGCGATTCCCGAGGACGAAGAGCGCCTCACCCGCGAGGAGACGACCAGCACCGTCCATTATCTGAAGTTCCGCTTCACGCCGGAACAGGTCGACACGTTCGGCGATGGGCCGGTTCGCCTCGTCGTCGACCATCCGAACTACGACGCGGTGGTCGAGCTCACCGACGAGCAGCGCGAGGAGCTCCTGAGCGACCTGCGGGCACCGCTCTAATCTCCGCTCCCTGTGCACATCCGGATCCGCCGGCTCGACGCCGACCTTCCCCTCCCCGCGGCGCAACACCCCGACGACGCCGGCTACGACCTCCACGCCGCGGTCGACGCCCAGCTCGACCCCGCGGGTGGCCGGGCCCTGGTCGCCACTGGGATCGCAATCGCCATTCCGCCGGGGTACGCGGGTTTCGTGCTGCCCCGCTCCGGCCTGGCGCTGAACCACGGCGTGACTTGCCTCAACACTCCCGGCCTCATCGATCCGCTGTACCGCGGTGAGCTCAAGGTGCTGCTGGTGAACACTGACCGGGAGCGGCCGTACGAGGTGCACCGCGGCGACCGCATCGCCCAGCTCGTCGTGCAGAAGGCCGAGCTGGTCGAGTGGGTCGAGGTCGAGGATCTCGGAACGACCGAGCGCGACACCTTCGGGTTCGGCTCGACCGGGCTGTAGGAGCACTAGGGTCCCGACGTCATGGCGCATGATCGGCGGTTCCGCTTCGGCGTGATGTGCTCGCACGCCGACTCGGCGTCGGACTTCCAGGAGAAGGCCCGCAAGGCGGAAGCGCTCGGGTACTCGACCCTGTTCGTGCCCGATCACTTCATCGATCACCAGCTCGCGCCGGTGCCGGCGATGGCCGCGGCCGCGGCCGTCACCACCACGCTGCGGGTCGGCTCGCTTGTCCTCGGCAACGACTACAAGCACCCGGTCGTGCTCGCACGCGAAGCGGCCACCATCGATTACCTCTCCGACGGGCGGCTCGAGCTCGGCGTCGGTGCCGGCTGGATGACTGCCGACTACGAGAAGTCGGGCATCCCGCTCGACCGCGCGGGCGTGCGCATCGAGCGACTGGCGGAGTCGGTCGCGGTGCTCAAAGGCTTGTTCGCCGACGGACCATTCACCTTTGCCGGCAAGCACTACCAGGTGGCCGACCTCGACGGGCAGCCGAAGCCGGTACAGCAACCCCACCCGCCGTTCATCATCGGTGGCGGGGGCCCGAAGATCCTGGGACTGGCCGCGCGCGAGGCGGCGATCATCGGCGTGAACGCGAATCTCCGGGGCGGGACGGCGATCAGCGAGGACGCGGCCCGTTCGATGACGCCCACCGCCACCGACGACAAGCTGGCTGTGCTGCGTGAGGCCGCCGGTCCGCGCTTCGACGACCTCGAGATCCAATCGTTCGTCGGCTTCACGCAGTTCACCGACGACACCCGCGGGCTCGCCGAGGCGATGGCGCCGGCGTTCGGCGTGACGCCCGACGACGCGCTCCAGACCCCGGTCGTGCTCGCGGGGACCATCGAGGAGATGATCGACACGGTGCAGGCACGCCGGGAGCGCTGGCAGATGAGCTACGTCGTCGTCGGAGTGGACGTGATGGAGGAGTTCGCGCCCGCGGTGTCGCGGCTGACGGGGACCTAGGAGTCGGGAAACGGCATGGCGCACGACCGCAAGTTCCGCTTCGGCGTGCAGACGACGGGCGCGAGCACTGCGAAGAGGTTCCGCGAGAAGGTGCGCAAGGTCGAGGACCTCGGCTACTCCACGCTGTACGCGCCGGACCATTTCATCGACACGGTGCTTGCCCCGATGGTCGCGATGTCGGTGGCGGCGGAGGCGACGACAACTTTGCGCGTGGGCACGCTCGTGCTGGGCAACGACTACAAGCACCCCGCCGTCGTCGCCAAGGAGGCGGCGACGCTCGACGTGCTCTCTGGCGGCCGCGTCGAGCTCGGCATCGGCGCCGGGTGGATGAAGGTCGACTACGAGGCGCTCGGGCTCCCGTACGACCTTGCCAGCGTGCGCATCGAGCGGTTGGCCGAGGCGATCGAGGCGATCAAGGGCTCGTGGGGCGCGGGGCCGTGCTCGTTCTCCGGTGAGCACTACACGATCACGGAATACGACGGCATACCGAAGCCGGTCCAGCAGCCGCGCATCCCGCTGCTCGTCGGTGGGGGAGGGCAGAAGCTGCTCCGACTCGCCGGGCGCGAAGCCGACATCGTCGGGATCAACCCCAACCTGCGCGCCGGCACTGTCTCCGCGGACGCGGTTCAGACGTCGCTGGCCTCGATGACGAAGCAGAAGATCGAGTGGGTGCGCGAGGGCGCCGGCGACCGCTTCGACGACATCGAGCTCCAGATCCGCTACTTCGTGTGCGCGGTGACCGACGATGCCCGCGGCATCGCCGAGTCGCTGGCGCCGGGCATGGGCCTGACCCCCGACGAGGCGCTCGAGTCTGGCGTCGCACTGGTCGGCACCGTCGACGAGATCTGCGACATCCTCGTCGCCCGGCGCGAGGAGTGGGGCGTGTCCTACGTCGTGGTCGGCGACGACAACTTCGAAGCCATCGCCCCCGTCGTCGCCCGCCTCGCCGGCACCTGATGACCGCTCGCCGGCCAAGACTCGGCGAGCTCGCCAATATGTCGCCGTCCGCGGACGCGTTCAGCTCGAGGTTGCATTCCAGTCGATGTTCGGCGGGCGCACCGCGGCACAGCGGGGACCGCCGTCGCCGCCGGTGAGCGAGAGCGTGCCGACTAGCCGCTGACCCGGTCGATTCGCGCTCCGGATCAACTGCTGCGCGATGGCTCCGAGCATGAGCTTCGCTCGTCGGAACATCTCGAACTCGCCCGCGTCGCCAACGGTGCCCCAGCTCAGGTAGAGGAACCGGTCATCCCGCTTGCCCTGCACATAGGGGCCTCGGAAGTCGATGCCGCCGTCCGCATCGACGACGTCGATCGTCAAATCCCACGTCGCCTCGAGCACGTCGGCCGGATACAGGTCGATGACGTCCCGCCGCCGCTGAACTCCGACGTGGACGTTCTCGTAGGTGCAGCCGTCTGGGTGCGGGTCCGGCCAGCGCCGACCCGGTGCGTCGAGCCCGACGATGCGCACGTCCATGACGCGATGCTACGCACGCCCCAGCGGCACCCTTACGCCGCCACCGGCGCTCCGTTACCGGGTGACTCCAGCGACCATCGGGCCAGTGAGGGGTCTCTTGCTATCCTGGCCTGCTCACGCGGACGTGGCTCAGTTGGTAGAGCATCACCTTGCCAAGGTGAGGGTCGCGGGTTCGAGTCCCGTCGTCCGCTCCAGGGAAGCAAGCAGGTTAGGGCCCGAATCGTCCAGTACTTCGGTCAGGTCGCCGCCCTACCGCCGGCCTTCCATCGCGCGTCCATCGCGCGGGCGATGTGTGCGGACCCGGTTCATGATGGAAACCGAGGCCCGGTAGCTCGGTGACAGATTCGGCGGGGGTGAAGCCCGCATTGATGAGCCGCCGAAGCCTGGTGTAGTCGGGTGGGTCCTTCGTGACGAACATGACGCCCAGTCGCTTCGGCGGGAACGGCACGATCGTCGTGCCGTCGAACGAGGAGAACGTCTCCCAGTCACGGTTCCCCTGCTTGACCTCAATGGCCGATCACCGCCCAGAACTCGATGTCGGCGCGGAACGCCGCCACGTGGGTGCGAGGGTGCCAGAGGACGGGTCCGACCTCGCGCAGCTCGGCATACAACTCGTGCGGCATCCCGTTGCGATAGAGCGCGGGGTCGAGAAGGTCGACATCAAGTACTTCGTTCGCGGCCATGCCCGTCCTTTCGTCTCGCCCAGCATTGATCACCCACGACGACCGGACGGGCATGGCTGATGGCTTCGCGCACTTCGGCGACGCGCAATCGCGGCGGACGACTTTAGCGACCGCAGTCGCGTCGACGAGCCTTCCCAGTCACACGGACACGTCGCTGGTCGGCACCTCGAAGTACACAACTCAGACAACGACCGGGATTCGAAGTCGAGCACGACACGAGAGGCACCACCCGTTAGCTGCGACGATGTCTGCGGAGTCCCCCCTGGCCACGCGGATGAACTCGCCGACGACCACTCGTCAGTGCAGGGTTCGAAATCACAGGGGCACCATCACCTCAAGCGGCGGGCGAATCCGCGGGTCTCCCTGTTACGCGGCCACCGATGAACACCACGGGGCTCGGTACTGCTGTCCGGGATCCGAAATCGAATGAATAGGAGGGTGGGGCATCAAGCTGGAGCCATTTCCCAGGGACCGCCTCCTCGCACTTCTTTCACGGCGCTCGGATATCAGGAACGAAGCCGACGGCTGGTAGAACCCGGGTGATCGCGCACTATCAGCTAACCCCATAGCTTTCAGCAAGGCTTCTGTGGCAATTCAGGCGTACCGGGTGGATACTGCCAACAACCATCTGGCAGGGAGGTCGCAATGACGGACACAGCGGCGCTGCAGCGGGAGATGTTCGACACCATCATGCGCGACCGCGACCTCGCGAGACTGCGAGAGCTGTACCACCCGGAGTACTCCTACATGGGCGGCGACGGCATCGAGCAGCAAGGTGCTGACGCGGGCGTGGCCGTTGCGGAGACCTACACGCGAGCGTTTTCTGATCTCAGCATTGAGATCCGGCATCAGTACACCTGTGGCGACGACGTGGCCGTCCTCGAGCTCACTGCTCGAGGCACTCACGACGGGCCACTCGAAGACCTTTCCGCCACAGGACGCCGGGTCGAGATCGTCGTGTGCAATGTCATCGAGGCTCGCGACGGAAAGATTTACCGCGAGCGCGAGTACTTCGATTCAGCAGCACTGATGAGTCAACTCGGCGTCGGGTAGCGGCGTCGTCGTACGGTGCTGCGGCATTGCCGGGTTGCTGACGCGACGCTCTCATCGGCGCTGGCATCCAAAAGCCGAGCGAGGCGCAGGAGTGCGCCATCGCCCGTGCCGCTCTATCGCGCTTCTCGATGTCAAACCAGGCTCTGCGGCACGCTTTAGCTGGAGATGGAACGCGCTGGTCGGCGCGTCGCAGTACAGAACGGCGGAGCTCGACCCGACGCGACCGGGAACTGTACAGACTGAAATCGAGCTGCGGCTAGTAGGGCGTCTATTGCGAGGCGTGCTCGCGCCGCAGACTGTGCCAGCTCGAGCACTTCGTCAGCACCATCGTCGAGGGCTGACAAAACGCTCGAACACTGACAATGAGTACGCTCGAGGCGATGACGTGTTCCGCGTGCGGGCATGGGAACCGGGCCGAGGCGCGGTTCTGTGAGGAGTGCGGGAGTCTGCTGGAACGCGCGCACGGGCGCGATGCGCCGCTTCCGGAACGGATCGCAGAGGGGCGCTACGAGGTGCGCCGCCTCCTCGGCGAGGGGGCCCGCAAGCGGGTCTACTTGGCGCTCGACACGCGCCTCGACCGCGAGGTTGCGGTCGCGGTGGTGAAGACCGAAGGTCTCGACGACGCCGGCCGGCATCGCATCACCCGTGAGGCGCGCGCGATGGCGCGCCTCGGCGACCACCCGAACATCGTCACGGTCTTCGACGTCGGCGAAGAGCATTCTCAGCCGCACATCGTCTCGCAATACATGGCGGGCGGATCGGTGGAGGAGCTGCTGTCGCAGTCCGAAGGGCGTCGGCTCCCGATCGAGGAAGCGCTTCGGATCACTGAACAGATCTCCCGAGCGCTCGAGCACGCGCACGGACTCGGGATCGTGCATCGGGATCTCAAGCCGGCGAACGTGTGGCTTGCCGCCGACGGCACGGCCAAGCTCGGCGACTTCGGGCTCGCCGTCCCGATCGACCAGTCCCGGCTCACTGTCGAAGGCATGGTCGTCGGCACGGTGGCGTACCTGGCACCCGAGCAGGCGTTGGGGCACACCCCGGATGGCCGCGCCGATCTGTATTCGCTCGGAGCGTTGCTGTACGAGATGCTCACGGGCCGCCCGCCGTTCCTTGGCGAGGACGCGGTCGCGGTGATCTCGCAGCACCTCAACACCGCTCCGGTGGCCCCCACCTGGCACAACGCCTTGGTGCCGTCCGGGCTCGAAGCATTCGTGATGCGCCTCCTCGCCAAGGATCCGGCTCAGCGACCGGTAACCGCAGGGGAAGTGGCCCTCGAGGCCCGGCGCATCCGCGAGGCGTCGATCGAGCCGATCGCGGTTCCGACGGCCGTCGCGCCTGAGCGATGGCGCATGGGAGCTGAATGGGGGCGGTTCGTGGGGCGAAACGACGAGCTCCGCGAGCTCAAGGCCGCCTTTGATGCCGCTCTCGGTGGTAGCGCCGGTTTGGTCATGGTCGTGGGCGAACCCGGGATCGGCAAGACCCGACTCGTGGAAGAGCTCGGCGCCTACGCGTCGGTGCGCGGCGCTCGGGTCTGCTGGGGGCACTCGTATGAAGCGGAGGTCGGCGTCCCGTACCTGCCTTTCGTGGAGGCGTTTCGCGCGTACGCCCGCGAGCGGTCCGACGAGGAGCTTCGGGAGGAGCTCAGCGTTGGCGCGCCCGAAGTGGCCACACTCGTGTCGGAGTTGCGCCAGCGCTTCCCAGATCTTCCCGAGTCAACGCCGCTCGGCGGAGACGCCGAGCGACTGCGGTTGTTCGAGGGGGTGACCGCGTTCTTGCACAACGCGGCGTTGGCCGGCCCGCTGATGGTCGTGCTGGACGATCTGCACTGGGCAGACAAGCCGTCGCTACTCCTGCTTCAGTACCTGTCCCGAAATCTGCGGCGCGACCGGCTGCTCATCGTGGGCACCTATCGGGATATCGAGCTCGACCGCACACACCCGCTCGCCGAGACGGTAGCCACCCTTCGCCGCGAGCATCTATATCAGCGGGTTCTGCTGCGCGGTCTTCCGCGTAACGACGTGAAGTCGCTCATCGAAGTGATCGGCGAGCAGGAGACCCCTGACGAGTTCGCCGACGTCATCCACCGCGAGACCGAGGGCAATCCTTTCTTCGTCGCCGAGATCCTTCGGCACCTGGCCGACACGGGTGCGCTCCGACGCGTCGAGGGGCGGTGGGTCGGCACTCCTGAGTCGGTCGCCGCAAATCTCCCCGAGGGAGTGCGGGAGGTGATCGGCCGCCGGCTTGACCACTTGTCGCAGGACTGCAACCGAATGCTGACGGTGGCGGCCGCGATGCCGGGTGGGTTCGCGATCGATGTCGTCGGACACGTCACCGGTGACGACGACGATCGCATGCTCGACCTGTTGGACGAGGCGCTGAATGCCCAGGTGGTCAGGGAACGCCGCGATGCTCCCGCGAGTTACGAGTTCAGCCATGCCCTGATCCGCCAAACGCTCTACGGCGAGCTCAACACCCCTCGACGCGTGCGACTCCATCGTCAGATCGGCGAAGCGCTCGAGCAGCGCTACGCCGGACGTGCCGACGCCCACCTGTCTGAGCTCGCCTACCACTGGTTCCAGGCGGCACCCGCAGGTGACGCGGAGAAGGCGATCGACTACGCGGTTCGAGCTGCGGAGCGCGCTGCCGGGCAGGCGGCGCACGAGGAAACGGCGAAGTTCTACGACCTCGCTCTGCAGGCGCTCGAGTTCGTCGAGAGCGCCGATCCGCGCGACCGTGCGGAGCTGCTGATCGGGCTGGGTGAGGCGAGGAACCGGGCCGGTGATCTCGAAGGTTCCCGTTCGGCCCTCTGGGAAGCTGCGGCCAGCGCACGCCAGCTCGGCGACGCGGCGCTCCTGTCCCGTGCGGCGCTTTCGTATGCCGTGCTCCGGTGGTCGAGCAGCGTGTACGACGAGGACCTGGTCGCGCTGCTCGAAGAGGCAAACGAGGCGATCGGCGACACCGATCTCAGGCTTCGGGCCCAACTGTTGGGACGACTCGCGCAGCAGGTGATGTTCTTCGACGCCGGCCGCTTCCGTGATCTCGCCCGTGAGGCGGCCAGTGCTGCTCGTGAAGCCGGCGATCCGGGATCGCTGGCCCTCGCGTTGACGATGGAGACCTGGGGCGAGCGGCTTCGAACTGGGCTCATGGACATGACACGGCGCTACGAGGAGATCGCAGCGCTCGCCCGGCAGGCGAACGACGCCGACCTCGTCCTCAGCAGCACGTGGAGCCTGCTGGTGAACGGCATGTACCGGGGCGACCACGACGCCGTGAAGTCGTATCTCGACGAGATGACGCGCCTCGCCGCCCAGAGCCGCTCGCCGACCCACGTCGCGAACGCCATGACGGCGCAGGGCGCGTTCGCCGCCCTGCAGGGACACTATGCCGACGCGGATCGGTTCGCGGCGGAGATCCTCGCCCAAGGTCGGCGGATGGGCGACGAGGGCGTCCGCCAGATCGTCGGCGTGGTCCTGTTCCCCGCACATCGCGAGCGAGGCCGGCTCGCCGAGTTCGAAGCGCCGACGCGCCGCGTGGTCCAGGAGGCGCCAGCGGTCCCAGCATGGCGGGCCGGGCTGGCGATGATCCTGTTCGAAACCGGTCGGCTCGACGAGGCTCGCAGCGAGCTCGAGTATCTCACTGCTGCGGACTTTGCCGCGATCAGTGACGACGTCACCCGAAACTTCACGCTCGCGTGCGCGGCTGAGCTGGCTGTTGGGTTGGGCGACGCCGTTGCCGCGGCGCGGCTCTACGAGTTGATCCTGCCGGCGCGCGGGAGCCACGTGGTGCTTGGCAACTCCGCGTACCACGGAAGTACGGACCGATTCCTCGGGCTGCTCGCGGGAGCTCTCGGCAAACATGATCTTGCCATCGAACACCTCGAGTCGGCGGTCGAGGCGCACGACGCGATGCGGGCCTGGCCGTGGGCAGCACGGACCCGATTCGACCTCGCGCGCACACTCGTTGTGCGAGACGCCGTTGGGGATCGCGAGCGCGCCGTCGGGCTCCTGAATCAGGCGCTCGATGCCGCCAACGAGATCGGTATGCCTCGCCTCGTCGAGCAAGCGCTCGGGGCGAAGCTCGCGCTCCAGGGGGTCGCGTCGTCCTCACCGCAACTCTCGATCGATGTCGTTGCCGCAGCGGTCTCGACCGAGCGGCCTGATCTCGGCCTCCAGCCCGACGGCGACGGCCTTGTCACGCTCATGTTCTCTGACATCGAGGGCTATACGGAGCTGACCGAACGCCTCGGAGATGCGAGGACCCAACAAGTGTTGCGTGAGCACAACAACATCATTCGCCGCGCCGTTGCATCCCACCGCGGCACGATCGTGAAGAGCCAAGGCGACGGATTCATGCTGGCGTTCTCCCGGGTCCCTGATGCGTTGGCCTGCGCAACCGCCGTCGAGAGCGAGGTTGCAGCCTTCGACTTCGGGCCCGATGCCGGACGGGTCAGGGTGCGGATCGGTATCCATGTGGGTGAGGCGATCCGGGAGGGCGACGACTTCTTCGGCCGTACCGTGATTGTCGCGTCACGCGTCGCGGCGGCGGCCCTCGGCGGCGAGATTCTCGTTACCGAAGACGCGCGCAAGCGCGCGGGTGACGACGTCGCGTTCGACGAGAGCCGCGAGCTCGAGCTCAAAGGACTCCGAGGTCCGCAGCGCGTGTTCGTAATCGCCTAGGCGCCGGCCGGACAGCTGGTCAATCGGCGACCGTCCCTATGCTTGTCGCGCGGTCAGGTATTACTTCGGAGTGATCACGACTTGAAGGTCGCACCTGGGACTTGGCGCCTGTTCAGCGTTCTCGACTGATTCGCGTGCACGTCGGGCCCGAGGCACATCTAGATTTGCCGTTCAGCGCGTTTGCCGAGTGCTCGCCGGAGGGTCAGGTGGCCCGGGTCGGGCGGGACCAAAGTCTTGGGGTGCCCAGTCGGGCGGTCGCTTGGTGAAGTTCTTAGTTCTTCGAGATACTCCCGCTGGGCGATTAGCCGAGGCTGTCGGCGGCTGACTTCGCCTCTTCTCTAGCCAGCGTGATCAACTCTCCGAGCGCTGATGCAATTGCCGTATCTCGCTCGCGGGTGGCGTGCTGATACCGCAAGGCGGCGGCGGGGGAGGCATGCCCCATTCGATACATCAGCTCGCGGGTGCTCGCACCTGTAGCCGCTGCGAGCGTGTTCGCCGTGTGGCGCAGATCGTGGAAGCGGAAGTTCCCGGGCAGGTCGACTTGCCTTCGAGCCGCGTGCCATTGGCGCTGCCAAACCCGGCGACGAAGCGGGCCGCCCTGGGGACCGGTAAACACTCGGCCATCGCGGCCCGGGCCGCTGAACTTTGAGAGGTGGTCTTCCAGAGCCGCCACGACTTCGGCGGGGAGGGTGATCGTGCGAGTGCCGGCGTCCGTCTTCGGGGGCCCGATCACGAGTCGCCCGTTCCGCAGCTCCTGTTCTTGCTGTTCCACTGTGAGCGTGCGATGGAGGACATTGACGTGCCGACGACGCAATCCAAGAAGCTCGCCAAGCCGCAGGCCCGTGAATCCTGAAAGGAGAACGAGCGCTCGGTAGCGCTCAGCGACCGCATCGGCAAGCTCGAACACCTGCGCGATGGTTGCGGTAGGGCCTTCAGTTGTCCGTTCAACTCCAGCGCCGTCGATCCGACATGGATTCCTAACGATCAACACGTCGGTAACGGCGGTCGTGAGGATCGACCGCAGTAGCCGATATGTCTTCGCGACGGATCGCGCCGCAACCGGTTCGCAGTACAGCGAATCGAGGAATCGCGGACCCGGCACCGTTAAGTTGCCGGCGATTTCAGTGGGTCCCCCCCAGTCACGCGGATGAACCCTCACCGGGTCGCTCACCAGTACTGAAGATTTCGACAAGGCACCATCAAGTTGCCGGCCGAATTTCTGGGTCCCCCCATCTGCTGTGAGATGGCTGGTGCCGAAGCCCGTCTCTCACCTGAGCTCGCGCTCGAAGGTCGCTACGCCCTCGACGTTGCCGTGGCGTTGGAGGCGCCGGAGGGCAGCATCGTCGGACTTCAGGTAGCGGTCGAAGAAGTCGATCTGCGCGTTCACCGCGACCTCCTCCCAGGGCGGTCCGAATCCGACGCCAGGCCTGATGTGGGGTGCCCCGTCGAGCGTGACGAAGAACTTGCGGGTGGGCGCGTCGGCGAAGAGCTGCACACTTGCGTCGTAGGGCGCGCTCGCGTCCGCGGTGCCGTGGATGACGAGGAGAGGGACACGCTCGCCGGGGAACTCGCGACCGTTGCCGTAGGGGAGCCGAGCAACCCCCGCGATCGAGACAGCGGCCTTGATCCTGCGGTCCTGGCAGCAGCTGTTGAAGCCGACACCCAAGACGGTGCTCGCGCCCAGCGAGCTGCCAGTCACACCGACGGCCTTGGGGTCGATGATGCGTTGTAGGTCGCGGTGGCGCCGCGGGAGGTCCAGCATCTCCGAGATCACGAAGCTGACGTCGCCGGGCTGGTCCACGTAGTCAAGCCGCTGGGGCCCCCCCGGTGCGTCGAACCTGGTGAGGGGGAATCTCGGCGCAACGACCACGTAGCCGGCCTCGGCCAACGGCTGAAAGAACGGCAAGACGTACCCTCCGCCAAACCCGTGGGCGTACACGACCAGCGGGAACCGTCCCGCCCCCTTGACCGGGTCCGGGTCACCGACCGCCGCGACGAGATCGGCGGGCGTGGGAGCTCCTTGAAGGTCGACACGGTTGGGCTCGCCGCGGGCCGGATAGACGATCAAGACGTCGATGGTGCGGCTCGGACTCTCGGGGACATCGCCGTTGGCCGGGATCGGCCGGGTCGTGTCCACGAACGTCTCGATCTGCGCCCCCACCGCGAAGGGCCCGTGGCGATCCGGCGTGGCCCCGGCAGAGGTTGGGGCCAGGGTCGTCACGCACGGGGCCAGCACCACCGCGAGCAAGAGCACGGTCCTCTTGGACCGCATCATCTTCCTCTCGGGTGCCGCGTCATCGACGCTCCTCGCGGCGGTGGCCGGTGCTGAGCTCGATCAGGGCGTCGCGGTCGAGCTGGTCCTCGGCCGCCACCGCATCCTTGCACGTGACGGCCCGAAGCGTCGACGTGCGGGTACCGCCCTCGAGCGGCGGATGGATCGCGACGGCGACCGAACCGCAGTACAGCGCGGGATTCGCAATCGAAGGAATCTCGACGGGGAGCATCAAGCTCGATGTGATTTCAAATGGGCCCCCCGGTCACGCGGCTGGATCGTGTTCCCGGAATCTCGCAGTCCTGAATTTTCGAGGGCTACCCATCCTCAAGCTGCCGCCGATTTGGAAGGGTCCCATCCCAGTCACGCGGATAAACCCTGCAACGAGCGCTCCTCAGTACTGAATTTCGAGGGGTAGGGCATCAAGGTGCCGGCGATTTCGAAGGGACCCCCACCGGCGACCAGCATGGTGGAGTTGAACGACCAAAAACTGCTGGTGGACAGCCGTAGCGACACGGCGGCGGGCTTCTGTGTTGCTGCGCGTGATCGCAGTTTGGGCGGCGCTCAACGCGCTGAACTGGGTACTGGATGATGCGGTGCCTGAAGCGGGGCTAGAGATGCTGGCGACGATCTCCGACGTTGTGGGGTCGGCCTTGGCACGCGCGACCTCGGACGATTAAGGGACTACGTTCGGTTTCGTCTCCGGCTCTCGAAGCGCGTGCATCGCCCCAGATCGGGTAGATCAAATCCGCAGGGCCACTTTCCGACGGTCGTCGTAGCCTTGAGATGTGCGAGCCGAGGCCAAACCGGTCGTTCTCGATGAGCATGCGCTCAGCATCTTCACGGATGGCTCGTCATACTCTGGCCCAAGGCGAGGGGGACTTGCGTTCCTCCTCGTTTGGACTCGGCCGGATGGACACGAGCTGACTGAGGAGTGCCCTCTCCCCGGGTACCAGGGCGCAACGAACCAGCAGATGGACTTATGGCTTGTGTCGAGGCGCTGCGGTTCGTGATCGGGCGCTATTCGCCTGTCGACGCAAATAACTTCCCCAAGGTCGAGGTCTACAGCGATTCGCGTTACGTCGTCGATGGCGTACGAACAGCGCTCTTCGAATGGTCCCGCAATCGGTGGATGAAGCGGGACGGCAACCCAGTACGAAACGCCGAGGAGTGGCAAGCGCTCGTCGCATTGATCAAGAAGATTCGTCCGCCCGTGCTCTTCAAGTGGTGCAAGGGCCACCGATCAACCAACCCCTACAACAATCGAGTCGACAAGCTCGCCAAAGGATCAGCGCGGGCTCATCTCCCGAAGCAGCTGCACGTCACCCGCGTCGGCAAGAAGTGGACTGCGAAGTCAACTGAGATCGGCAGCATCAGGCCTGAAGGTCAGGAGCTGTTGATCCGCGTGATCACCGATGAGTACCTGCGAAAGTCAGGGATGTACGCGTACAAGATCGAAGTGATAGACGACACAAGCCCATACCTCGGCAACGTCGACGAGTTCTTCTCCGAGGAAGTGATGTTGAACGCCCGGCATTGCTATCTAGTCCGGCTCAATGATGACGCCAAGCGTCCGCGCATTGTCGAAAATCTCGGTGAGGTTCCCCCGCGGACCTCGTGACGGCCTCATCCCGTCCTTTGCCAAATCCCTGAGTTTCCGATTCTCGTCGGCTCATTACGGAACAGACTCGACTCTGCTGGAGGGCCCTCACCATCAAGCTGCGGACTTCTCGATCGGACCCATCCCCGACGATCCAAGAAGCTCTGCGACCTCTTAGTGCGTCCACTCCATGGCAGATCAGCACGACACCGACGCGTTGGCGTTCGCTCAGCGCGCTGCGGCCAACGGACCAGTTCCGGCTCGACTTCCTCATGGTGCGATGGACGAACCGGCTCAGTCCACCGCAGTCGACCGCGGGGCTTCCCGGGGCGGCTGTTCCCGAGCCCGGAGCTCTGCCAGGAGGCGGTTGACCTGGTCACGCAGCTCGGCGACCTGCTCGTCCGAGTGCGCGCTGCCGTCCTGAGCGCTACCGCCTCGGCTGTGACCGCTCATCATGCGCATGCACTAGATACATCGCGCCCATTGCACGCGATCGCGGGCAGGAACCCCAGAAGGAGCCTCATCTTGCTCGGTCCTTCCTCGGAAAGTCCTACAATGTGTAGTACATGGTCGTTCGGCTGGCGGGCCGACCAACCGGGGGCGCGGACTACACGACGTAGTATCAGTCGATGAGCCCTTCGCGACATGCGGTGCTGCTCGACCGTCGGCCGTTCCCCTTTGGCAGGCTCTCAGAGCGAACGCTCGACCGACGATGATCGCAGTAGGCAGCACACTGCTCGGCGCGGAGTGCGACTGCACCGGCTCGTTCGTGGACGACCGCGCGTTCGTCGCCGTGCTCTTCACGGTGGTCGTGATCGGATCGGTCGTCGCTCCTCTTCTCCGGCGTCGCCGAGCCGCTGGTCGAACGGCCGCACAACCCACAGCGGAAGAATGGGCCTCGTGAGCACGACGGCGGCGAAGCAGCGCCACGATGGCGCAGTGACCGAGCTCGACTTCGACGTCTCCGGCATGCACTGCGCCTCGTGCGCCGCGCGAGTCGAGAAGGCCTTGAGCAGCCAGACCGGCGTGATGCACGCGACGGTGAACTTCGCCACGAGTCGGGCGCGTGTCGAGCTCGATGCCGAGACGAGCGACGTCGACACCTTGGTCCGAGCGGTCGCGGAGATCGGCTATGGCCTCGCTGCCGTCGAACCGACGGGGAGCCCGGCGTGGGCCGATGAGAACGAGGAGCAGCGGATGTGGCTGCGCCGCGTTGTGGTGGCGTGGCCGCTCGGCGCTGCGGTGCTCGTGCTGCTGCTGTTTTGGATGGAGGCGACCTGGGCGCGGTGGACCGGCGCCATGCTCAGCGCCCCGGTGCAGTTCTGGGCCGGGTGGCCGTTCCTTCACCAGGCCGTGATTCGCCTGCGCGCCCGTGCGGCGAACATGGACACGCTGATCGCGATGGGGACGATCACCGCGTTCGCGTATTCGACCTACGAGCTCTTCGCCGGGGGCGACCTCTACTACGACACCGCGGCGGTGATCATCGCGTTCATCCTGCTTGGTCGGTACTTCGAGGCCCGTGCCCGCGGTCGGACCTCGAGCGCGATCCGCATTCTCCTCGAGCTCGGCGCCAAGGACGCACGCCTGCTCGTCGACGGCGAGGAGCACATGGTGCCGGCCGGCCAGATCGTCGTCGGCGATGCGGTACGGGTACGTCCCGGCGAGAAGATCCCGATCGACGGCGTCGTGGTCGGCGGGGCGTCCGCGGTCGACGAGTCGATGCTGACCGGTGAATCGGTGCCGGTCGACAAGGCCATCGGCGACTCGGTCGCGGGCGCGACGATCAACCGGCAGGGCGTGCTCACCGTTCGCGCGACCGCGGTCGGCTCCGACACCGTGCTGGCGCAGATCGTGCGCCTCGTCCAGGAGGCTCAGAGCGCGAAGGCTCCGGTGCAACGGCTCGCAGACCGCATCTCGGCCGTCTTCGTCCCCATCGTGATCCTCGTCGCCGCGGTCACGATGGTCGGGTGGTCATTGGTCGCCGGCGACCCGAGCCGTGGGGTGCTCGCCGCGGTGGCCGTGCTCATCATCGCGTGCCCGTGCGCGCTCGGTTTGGCCACACCGACCGCAATCCTCGTCGGCACCGGTCGGGGCGCCTCGATGGGCGTGCTCATCAAGGGCGGGGAGGTCCTCGAGCGATCGAAGCGCATCAGCATGGTCGTCTTCGACAAGACCGGCACCCTCACCCGGGGGGAGATGACGCTCACCGACGTGGTGCCTGCGGCCGGCGTCGAGGAGCCCGAGCTGCTGCGGCGGGTGGCTGCGGTCGAGGCCGACTCTGAGCATCCGGTCGCGCAGGCCATCGTCGACGGAGCCCGCGCCCGCGGTGCCGAGATCTCGCCGGTCTCGTCCTTCGAGGCCGTCTTCGGGCACGGCGTCGCCGCCGACGTCAACGGTGCGCGGATCGTGGTCGGTCGGCGCACGCTGATGGCCGAGGCCGGCGTCGATGTGTCCTCGGATGCCGACCGTACCGTCGCTCGGCTCGAGGCCGAGGGCAAGACCGCGGTGTTCGCCGGCTGGGACGGCTCGGTGCGGGGCGTTCTCGCGGTTGCCGACACGCTGAAAGACGGCGCCGCGGCTGCGGTCGCGGATCTCGGCTCCCTTGGTGCGTCGGTGGTCATGATCACCGGGGACAACCAGCGCACGGCAGCGACGATCGCAGGCCAGGCCGGGATCGATCGGGTCATGGCTGAAGTGGTGCCGGCGGACAAGGTCGAGGAGGTGCGCCGGCTCCAACGCGAGGGCAACGTCGTGGCCATGGTCGGCGATGGCGTGAACGACGCGCCGGCACTCGTCCAGGCCGATCTCGGGATCGCCATCGGGTCCGGGACCGACGTGGCGATCGAGTCGTCGGACATCACGCTGCTCTCGGGCGAGCTCGACGGGGTCGCCACCGCCATCCGCCTGTCGCGCCGCACGTTCCGCACGATCCTGCAGAATCTCGGCTGGGCGTTCGGCTACAACGTGGGTGCGATTCCGCTCGCTGCGTTCGGGCTATTGAACCCCATCATTGCCGGCGCCGCGATGGCGTTCTCGAGCGTCTCTGTCGTGACCAACAGCCTGCGGCTGTACCGCTTTCGCCGGGCATGATTCCACACTGCTGCTGCGGCGTTCTACGGCGAGTCGAACTCGCGGCCGCACCCTGCCAGGGTGGCTACGCCGGATACTCGAAGGTGCGAGTGATGCGGTGACTCGTATTGACGATGAGCTCGCGCCGCAACCGCAGTGCCGAGTCGTACCTGAGCTCGATCCAGTTCGTGGAACCCGGGATGTAGAACGACAGGCCCGCGAGCCCGTCGACCGGTGGCAAGGCCCGCACGTCGGTGGCGCCGCCGCCGGCGTAGAGCTCCTGGGTGAGGAACTGGTCGCCGGTGAACAAAGCGGCGTTGGTCACCGCTCCTCCTAGGGGACCGCTCGTGACTCGTTCGGAGAGCTCGACGCGCGGCTGGGCGCGCATCGCGGCCACTACTTGGTCGAGCAGGGACGTGGCGTCGGGGCCCGGTGGCCAGTCGATCGCGACTCTCCTCGTTCCGCCGCGCCAACCCGGCGCAGCCGCCCTGATACTGAACTCGGTCCTACCGGCGAACCAGTCGAGGCGCATGGTTGCGCAGCCTGGGCTGCAGGATCGTGGGAACAGGCTGAACGTCGAGCCGTCCGGTCGGCGCCCTTCGAGCTCCAGGCGCGCCTTCTCGAGCGGGGTGCCGCCGGGTGCGAGGGTCTCGACGCGCAGGCCGTCTCGATTGGCTGACAGGAGCACCGCGAGCTGGCCGGTGAGCTCGGCGGCCCGCACCATCTCCCCGCGCAGTGGGGGCGGGCCAAGCACGGTGCTCGGCGCCGCAGCAGGACCGGGCGGAGGACGTTGACCAGCACGGCACTCGCGACAACGAAAGCACCAAGCAGCCGGCTTCAACCGGCGTGAGCCGGCGGAGCTGCGACAAGCGCACAGGGGTCACGCGGAGCGCGCGAATGCGGGCGGTCAGGGCGATCGCGAGCGCAGCCGCGACGATGCCGATTTTCACCAGCAGTACCACGCCGTAGCGGGTATCCACGAGCTCGTCGACGTGGTCGAGCTCGGCCAGCGCGGTGACGACCCCCAGCGCGAGCAGCGGTGGGACGACGAAGAGCGCCAAGCTCGCGTAGCGCTGCGCCGCTTGTGCGAGCAGAGCGCCGCGTTCAGTCCGTTCGTGATCGCGAGCACGAGGCCACCAAGAAACAGCGCGGTTGCGGCCGTGTCACTCAGCGCGATCGAGGGCGCGCGCTGACCGACTGCGGGAATCGCCGCGTCGGCGTCGCCCACGGCAAACGCGAACTCGCCGGCTGAGGCGTGGCCGTCGACCGATTGCACCTCCCAGGAGACCAGGTACACCCCAGGGCGCAGCGTTGGGATGCCCGCCTGCGCGGTGCGGCCACCGGTTATGAGCCGCACCGGCGCGGTGCTGACGCGCGGCCATGCGTGGCGCGAACAACGACCTGTTGCGTGCCGGATACGACAGGCTCGCTGAAGCGAACACGATCTCAGGCGGTGATGCCGCGAGTCGCTACCCGTTCGCCGGCGATGTGGAAACGAGGAAGGCGTGTGCGCGCGCGGGCGTGGCGAAGCCGACGATGCAGATGAGCATGGCCCCGAGAGTGACGAGCAGTCGAGTTCGAAATCGCATGTCGGAGCCGCCGGATGAACAATCAGCGCTCCTGGCGGTGCGGAGCAAAATACGACAGCTTGTAGCATGCCGGAGGATCCTGATCTTTACTACACCGTGACGTAGCATCATGCGCGCCAAGCGCTCGGAGGTGTGGAGCAGCATGGCCAAGCTCGGGATGGGCGAGCTCGAGGCGCGCGTGCTGGACGTGCTTTGGGATCGCGACGTCTGGATGACCCCAAGTGAGGTCCACCAAGTCCTCATTCGCCGACGCGAGCTCGCATACACGACGGTCATGACGATCCTGGTGCGTCTGTGGCGCAAGGGAGTGGTCGACCGCGAGCGCGACGGCAAGGCGTACGCCTACCGGCCGGTGGAGACCCGCGAGGAGCGCGCCGCCAGCCGGATGGCGGACCTACTCAAGACGGGCGGGGACCGGAGCCTCGCGCTCGCGCACTTCGTCGATTCGATGACACCGGCGGAACGCGCCAAGCTCCGCCAAATGCTGAGGCGCTCGAGGTCATGACCCTCGTGCTCTTGGGAGCGGCAGTCGTCATGCTGACGCTTCCGGCGTTCGGCCGCTTGGTCGGGTCCCGCCTCGATCCGGCGGAATGGGCACGGCTCCTTGCTGCCATGCTGCTGGTCGGGTTCGCGGCGCTAGAGCTCGCGTTGGTACTGCTCGCACTCCCGACGGTGCTCGCTGCGGCCGGAGTGCCCGAGCTTGCGAGCGCCTGCCGGCGCCTGCTCGGCGAGCTGGCACCCGGCGGCATCAGCGTCGGTTGGTCGGCGGCGGTCCTCGCGGTCGTGCTTCCAGTCCGAGCTGCGTGGGGCACTCGCGCGGCGCGACGAGTCACAGGTGAGATGCACGTCGAGGAGTGGTTCGGTCGCCATGAGGCCCGCGATGGTGTCGAAGTCGTCGTGCTGCCCGCCCCTCACGTGCTGGCCTACAGCGTCCACGCGACGCCGGCCCAGGTGGTGATCTCGGACGGGTTGGTCGACACCCTTGCTCCCGACGAGTTGGCCGCGGTCCTACGCCACGAGCTCGCCCACCTCAGGCACGGCCATCAGCGCTACCTGGTTCTCGCCGCCGCCCTCGAGCATGCGGTGCCCTTCGCGACCCCGAGCACACGCCCACTACGCGCCGCGCTCGAACGGTGGGCCGACGAGCACGCTTCCGGGGCCAGTCCGGAGCGGCGCGCGAGTCTGAGGGCGGCGTTGCTACGTGTCACCGACGCCATGGTCGGCGCACCCCCTGTTGCTGCTTTCACGACCGCAGGCACCGTGCTCGAGCGCGCCGCGGCACTCGAGCAACCCCGCGTCGCCTCGTCGTGCTTTCGCCGCGTAGTTGCC
>JAPSGP010000065.1 GCA_031177445.1 Acidimicrobiia bacterium | reverse complement strand
CCGCGCCCGAACCCCAACCGGCGCCGAGCGAGCTCGGCTGCGATCTCCTCGATGGTGATCGGCAGGCCGGCGGGAAGTCCCTCGACGACGACGACGAGCGCCGGGCCGTGCGACTCCCCGGCGGTCAAGAATCGCAGCACGTCCTCGACCCCTCATCAGCTGTGAGATTCGGCATTCGAGTCAAATTCAGGTGACCAACGTGGGGACCCCGCCGGAAGCTCTGCTTCCGGTGGGGTCAAAGACCTCGGGAAGGGTGAGCCGACAGGAATGGGTGTCGAGGCCTCAGGGTACCGGGCCGCGACCCTCCTACCTGGGAAGTTGCAGCAACAGCGTGAGCAACGTCCCGGCCGCGAGGAAGGGGCCGAACGGCAGGTGATCGCGCCGCCCGAGACGACCGGCGACGACCAGGGCGAGCCCGACGGCCGCGCCGATGACGAACCCGAGCACGGCACCGACTGCGAGCGCGCCCCATCCGAGCCAGCCGAGGCTCGTGCCGAGCGCCGCCACGAGCTTCACGTCGCCCAGCCCGAGACTTCGGGGCGAGGCCAGGTGCAACGCCGCGAAGGCTGCAACCGCCACGAGCCCGGCCAGGAGCGCGCGCCCGAACGCGGACCAGTCGTGATCCCCGAGCGCGGCCACCGCGAGCAGCACCGGCATCGCGAGGTCGAGCGGGTAGACGATCCGGTTCGGCAACAGGAAGTGCTCGAGGTCGATCGCCGACAGCGCCACCAGGCATGCGGCCAGCACCAGGTACGCGGGCAGGACGAACGAGTCGTGATACCGCGCCGCCAGCCCGGCGAACAGCCCGGCCGTGAGCAGGGTCACCAGCAGCGCGCGGCGTGGATACGCGTCGGCACGGTCCCAGCCGCGCACCGCGAGGCGGCGCGGGACCCGGTCGATGACCACCTCGAGCGCGGCTCCGACGACGCCGCCGAGGATGCCGACGATCGAGACGAAGACCGCGGTCACGACGCCGCTGCGGCTCGCATGACCTCGAGTGGCGGGTCCTGGCCGGTGAACATGCGGAACGCGAGCGCGCCTTGATGCACGAGCATCCCCAGTCCGCCGGCGGCGCCGGCACCCCGCGCCCGGGCCGCCTGCAGCAGGAGGGTGTCGACCGAGTACACGGTGTCGAAGACGAACTGGGTCGCGTGGAGCTGATCGACGTCGAATGGTGGCAGCTCACCGCCCATGCCGATCGGGGTCGCGTTCACGACGACATCGAACGCCGCGACCGAGAGCGTGTCGAGCGCGACACTCGTGGCCGCAGGCGCGAGCGCGGCCACGGCCGCGGCTTCGTCCGGCCGACGGGCGGCCACGGTGAGCTCGCCGCCGACGGTCCCGACGGCGTGGGCGATGGCGCGGGCGGCACCGCCGGCGCCGAGTACGACGACGCGCCGGCGCGGCCCGAGCACGACGCCCTCCTCCGCCAGTGCGCGCACGAAGCCCTCTCCGTCGGTCGATGCTCCGAGGAGGCTCCCGTCCTCGCGCGCGACCACCGTGTTCACCGCTTGCAGCGCGGCGGCGTCCGCGGTGAGCTCGTCGCAGGCGCGGGCGGCGTCTGCCTTGTGCGGCATGGTGACATTGAGTCCGGCCAAGCCGAGGTCGCGGATGGCCCGTGCCGCGGCCTCGCCGTGACCTCGCGGCACGGGGAACGCGACGTAGATCCAGTCGAGTCCGAGCGCGGCGAAAGCGGCGTTGTGCATCGCCGGCGAACGCGAGTGGGCCACCGGATCGCCGATGACCCCGAGCACACGCGTTGCCGCCCCGACGGACGGCCGTGCCGTCACAGCAGGCCTTTTTCCTTCGCCACCTGCACGTTCTGTTCGTGCTCCTCTGCGGTGGTCGCGAACGCATGGCGACCGTTCTCGTCGGCGAGCACGTAGAACAGGTACGGCACTGCCGCCGGGTTCTGCGCCGCCGCCACCGACTTGGCGGTAACGCCCGAGATCGGCGTCGGCGGCAACCCTTGGACCTTGTAGGTGTTGTACGGCGAGTCGATCTCGAGGTCACCCCGGGTGGGGCTGCTCGTGCAACCACCGATCGCGTAACACACGGTGGCGTCGATCTGGAGCATCATCCCCTGTTGCAGGCGGTTGCGGATGACGGCGGCGATGAGCGGGCGGTCCTCGTCGATCCCGGCCTCGCGTTCGATCAGCGACGCCGCCACCACGGTCTGGTACGGATCGAGCCCGGCAGCGTTCGGATTCGCCAGCCCGAGCGCGTCGGCGCGCTCGTCGAACGTCGTCACCAGGCGTTGCACGATCTCCACCTCGGTCTCGTCCTTCCCGATGAAGTACGTGTCCGGCTGCAGGAGGCCTTCCAGCGAGTTCACCCCCGCGGGCTCGTAGCGGGAGCGAATGACGCCCGACTGCGCGGCCTCGAGGAACTTCTGAGCACTGCGGCCCGGGAGCTCGCCCACTCGCTCGGCCATCTGCTGGAGCGTCAGGCCCGGGGGAAGCGTCAACGTGAGCTCGCTGCCCGGCGCCGGTCCGGACTTCAGCACGTTCACGGCGTCGCGCACCCCGAGCGACTTCCGGAACGTGTACTGACCGGGGTCGAACGGGCCGGCGCGGGTGAACGTGAGATAGAGGTCGTAGGCCCAGGCCGACCCAATGACCCCCCGCCGCTCGAGGATGGTGCCGATCTCGCCGGTCCGGGTGCCGTCGGCGATCTCGACGACGACCTGCCGCCCGGGATCGCCCGGCGGGTTCAGCTCCCACACGAACCAGCCCCCTCCGGCGACGAGCAGCGCGACCGGCAGGAGCACGATCGCGAGCACGCTCAGTGTCCGCCGGCGATGGCGACGCTGCTCGACCCGCCTCGGACGAGGTGCTGCCGACCGCGTCGGCTCCGAGCGCGTGGATGTCGCTTCCGTCGACGTCGCCGGAGTCGCCGACCGCGTCGGTGACGGGGACTCCTCCGTGCGGCGGCGCACCCCACCCCGACTCACCCATTCGGGTGGCTCGAGGCTGTCGTCTTCGGAGGTCACGTCGTCGAGTCGAGGTACGACTGCAGGATCACCGTGGCTGCGGCCGCGTCCACCCGCGCCCGCGCCCGCGCGCCACGCACACCTCCGTCGCGGAGCCGTTGCTCGGCGATGACCGTCGTCAGACGCTCGTCGTGCGTCACCACGTCCATCGACCCCTCCGCCTCCGCTCGCAGCGCCTCGACCTCGGCCACCACTGCCCGCGCTGCCGCGCCGGCCGACCCCGAGAGACCCACAGGGAGGCCGACGACGATCCGCGAGGCGCCAGCTTCGCGCGCCGTGATGAGGATCGCTCGACGGTCGGCGGCGCCGTCGCCGCTCCGCTCGAGCGTGGTCAGAGGGGCCGCGAGCGTGCCCGATGGATCGGAGACCGCCAGCCCGATCCGGCGAGCCCCCAGGTCGACCCCAACGAGCCGAGCGCCGATCAGCCGGTCCACCGGATCGTCAGCTCGAGACGGCGTCGGTCGCCCCTTTGCGCAACAGGGCCAGCGCGTCGTCGATGGCGCCGACGTTCGGGCCCCCACCCTGGACCAGCTCGGCGTTCTTCGCCGTGCCCCCGCCGAGCGCCTTGGCCGCGGGAGCCGCGATCATCGCCGCCGACACGTCCCTCCCCACCAGGTCCGGCGTGACCGCGACCGCGAGCGTGGCTTTTGCCCCGTCGGGCGAGAGCCCGACGAGCGCCACCACGCCCGACCCGATCTGGTCGCGTGTCGCCAGCGCGAGCTTGCGCAGCTCGTCGGGTGCCAGACCGTCGCGGCGTTCGGCGACGACCCCGTCGACCGCCTGCGCAGCCAGCTGCGCCGCCTCACCCGCGGCCTGACGGGCCCGGGCGGTGGCGAGCTCGTCGCTCAGCGCCTTGACCTGCTCGAGGAGTCGCTGCACCCGCTCGGGCAGCTCGGCGGGCGCAATCCGCAGCGCCTCCGCCGCCCGCCGCAGCTGCTTCTCCTCCGCACGGATGTAGTCCAGCGCGCCGTCGCCGGTCACCGCCTCGATCCGGCGGGTGTTGGCGCCGATCGATTGCTCGTTCACGATCTTGATCGGCCCGATGAAGCCGAGGGCGTGCACGTGCGTGCCCCCGCACAGCTCGGTCGAGTGCTCGCCCGCCTCCAGCACGCGGACGAGGTCGCCGTACTTCTCGCCGAAGAACGCGATCGCACCGATGCTGGCGGCGTGCTCCCGCGTCGTCTCGTAGTGGCGCACTGGCGCATCCGTGATGATCTCGGCGTTGGCGAGCGCCTCGATCTTCTCGAGCTCTTCCGGCGTGACGGCTTGAAAGTGGCTGAAGTCGAAGCGCAACCGGTCGGGCGCGACGAGCGAACCCTGCTGCTGGACATGGGGGCCCAGGACCTCGCGCAGCGCCCAGTGCAGCACGTGGGTGGCGGTGTGGTTCCTGCGGATGCGATCGCGGCGCTCACGATCCACCGCGGCGGTCACGACCTCGCCTTCGCCGAGCTCGCCCTCGAGCACTTCAGCGCGGTGCACCACGAGCGTGCCCGGTAACCCGTACTGGGTGTCGAGCACCCGGAGCTCGGCGCCCGCTTCGGAGGTGATCGCGCCAGTGTCTCCGACCTGGCCGCCGGCCTCGGCATAGAACGGAGTGCGGTCGAGCACGACGTCGACGTTCGCCCTGGCGGGGGCGTGGGAGAGCGGCTCACCGTCGGCGAAGAGCCCGACCACTTTGGCGCCGTCGGTCACCAGTTCCTGACGGCCGGTGAACTCCGTCGGCCCGACCTCGTCGACGAGCTCCCGGTACTGCTCGAGCGGAGCCGAGTCCTTCGCCCCCTCGGCCTTGAGCGCCTCGCGCGCCCGGCGGCGTTGCTCGGCCATGTGCGCCTGGAAGCCGTCGAGGTCGACGGCGCGGCCGCGCTCCTCGGCGATCTCGCGGGTCAGGTCGATCGGGAACCCGAGCGTGTCGTGAAGGAAGAAGGCGCGCTCGCCGGTGACGTCACCGCCGGCGAGCTCCTCGTCGATGAGCGTGAGCCCGCGTTCGAGGGTCTGGCGAAAACGCTCCTCCTCGCGCTGGACCACGTTGACGACGACGTCGTGATGCTTGGCGATCTCGGGGTACGCCGAGCCCATCGCCTCGACCGTGGCGTCGACGAGCGCGGGCGTCACCAGTTGCTGCGCTCCCAGCCGGTAGCCGTGGCGGACCGCCCGCCGGATGATCCGGCGCAGCACGTAGCCCCTCTCCTCGTTGGTGGGCCGCACGCCGTCGCTGACGAGGAACGTCATGGTCCGCCCGTGCTCGGCGAGGATACGGAGTGAGACGTCGTCCTCGGCGTCGCCGCCGTAGCGGGTGCCGGTGACGGTCTCCGCCGCCGCCACCAGCGGCCGGAACACGTCGATGTCGAAGATCGAGTCGACGCCCTGCAGGACCATCAGGTTCCGCTCGAGGCCCGCCCCGGTGTCGACGCTGCGTTGCGGAAGCGGCCGCAGCGAGCCGTCGGGCTGGGCGTCGAACTGCATGAACACCAGGTTCCAGATCTCGATGTAGCGGTCCTCCGAGCCGTGCGCGGGACCGCCGCCCGTCCCGAAGCCATCGCCCAGGTCCCAGAAGATCTCCGACGAGGGCCCGCACGGCCCGACGTCGGCCATCCGCCAGAAGTTCTCCTCGCCCAGCCGCTGGATCCGCTCCGCCGGGAACCCGACCGCGTCGCGCCAGATCGTCTCGGCCTCGTCGTCGGTCTCGTGGACGGTCACCCACAGCCGATCGGGGTCGAGCCCGAGCACGTCGACGTAGAGCTCCCAGGCAAAGGGGATCGCCTCCGCCTTGAAGTAGTCGCCGAAGCTGAAGTTGCCGAGCATCTCGAAGAAGCTGAAGTGGCGGTTTGTGCGGCCGATGTCGTCGAGGTCGTTGTGCTTGCCGCCGGCGCGCACACACTTCTGCACCGAGGTCGCGCGCCTGAACGGCGGCTTCTCCTCCCCCACGAAGTACGGCTTGAACGGCACCATGCCCGCCACCGTGAACAACAGCGACGGGTCGTGCGGGATCAGGCTCGCCGACTCGACAACCGTATGACCGCGCGCGACGAAGAAGTCGAGGAAGGCGCGGCGGAGCTCGTCGGCGGTCTTCGGAGGCACCAGGTCAGGCTACCGCCCGACTTCTGGCGTCTCGGTGCCACGCGAGCGTCAGCGAGCCGACATGAGACGGTGGCGGCGGCTTTACTGACCGCCGCCGTGAGAAGCGAGTCGGCGGGCGCGAATCTCGGCCGCGCGCTCCTCGAGCGCGAGGTTGAACCGCCGGAGCTGGATGACTGCTGCCGGCGGGAGTGCCCGCTCGACGCGCCGGCGCAGCGCCCCTTGGACGCGGAACGTCGTCGCCGCGCCGAGTCCGAACCCGATCGTCAGCCAGAAGAGTCGCTTCAGCATTCCCGCTTCACACCTGCTGTCGGTGCCGCACTACTCGTCCCGTTCCGACTCGACGCGGGCACGGCGCCGCTCGAGTCGCTCCGCCAGTCCGACCTCCGCGCCTTCCGAGCCCGGCCGGTAGTACACGTTGCCCGCGACCTCCGCCGGGCGGTACTCCTGCGGCACCCAACTCGTCGGCGCGTCGTGTGGATACACGTACCCCTTTCCGTGACCCAGCTTGCCGGCGCCAGGGTAACTGGCGTCGCGCAGGTGCACGGGGACCGAACCCGCAGGTTGCTCGCGGACGTCCTCGAACGCGGACGAGAGCCCGGTGATGACCGAGTTCGACTTCGGGGCCAAGGCGAGATGGATCACGGCCTGGGCGAGGTTCAACTGCGCCTCGGGCATGCCGACGAACTCGACCGCGCGCGCAGCTGCATCCGCGACGACGAGCGCCATGGGATCGGCCATGCCGATGTCCTCGGAGGCAAGGATCACGAGCCGGCGGGCGATGAGCCGGGGATCCTCGCCTGCTTCCACCATGCGAGCCAGCCAGTACAGGCCGGCGTCGGGATCCGAGCCCCGCACGCTCTTGATGAACGCCGACAGCACGTCGTAGTGCTCGTCGTCGCCGTAGCGCAGGGCGCGCAAGGCGAGGGCCGCCTCGGCGTCGGCGAGCGTCACCCGATCCCGTTCGGCTTCGATCGCGAGCCGGTACGCGACCTCGAGCGAGGTGAGGGCGTGCCGGGCATCGCCCTCCGAGCGATCGACGAGGTGTGCGAGGGCGTCGTCGTCGACGGGCAGAGCGTCGGGGCCGAGACCGCGTTCGGCGTCGTCGTGCGCACGTTCGAGCAACTCGCGGACGTGAGCCGGCTGCAGGGGCTCGAGGCGGAACAACGTGGATCGCGAGAGCAACGGCGAGGTGAGCGAGAAGTACGGGTTCTCGGTCGTCGCGCCCACGAGCACGAGGAGCCCTTCCTCGACGTGCGGGAGCAGCGCGTCCTGCTGCGTCTTGTTGAACCGATGGACCTCGTCGAGGAACAGGATCGTGCCCTGCCCGTGCTCACCCAGGCGCGCCCGCGCACGGGCCACGACCTCACGCACGTCCTTCACCCCCGCCGACACCGCTGACAGGGGCTCGAACGCCTTGGCCGTCTCGCCCGCGATCAGGCGGGCGATGGTCGTCTTGCCCGTCCCCGGCGGGCCCCAAAGAATCACCGACGACAGCCGATCGGTCTCGATCAGGACCCGCAGCGGACGGCCCTTGCCGAGCAGGTGCTCCTGCCCGACGACCTCGTCGAGGGAGCGGGGCCGCAGCCGAGCGGCCAGCGGCGCCCGTTCCGCCAGCCGGTCCTCGCGCGCGGCGCCGAACAGATCGCTCGCCATCAGGTCAAGCTACCCAGCGTGCGGCGGCCGCCCGTTCGAGCGAGCAGTTGACGATTGCCCGGGCAAGAGCGGGTCCAACGCTCAACTGCTCGTGGAATCCTCGCTTCGGTCGCGGGATTCTCAGCTCGGACGCTCGCGGACCTCGAGGCCGAGCTCGCGGAGCTGAGCGGGGTCGAGCGGGGTGGGCGCACGCGTGAGCGGGTCGGCGCCCGACTGCGTCTTCGGGAACGCGATCACCTCGCGGATGTTGTCCTCGCCGGCGAGGATCGCGGTGAGCCGATCGACGCCGAAGGCGAAACCGGCATGCGGCGGCGCACCGTATCGGAACGCTTCCAGCAAGAACCCGAAGCGGGCCTTCGCCTGCTCCTCGGTGGTGCCGAGCAGTGTGAAGATCTGTCGCTGGATCTCCGACGAGTGGATCCGCACGCTGCCCGAACCGAGCTCCCAGCCATTGAGGACGAGGTCGTATGCGAGCGAGCGGACCGCGAGCAGCTTGTCGCCGGACGCGGTGGGCAGCTCCTCGAGATCCTCCGGGTGCGGCATGGTGAAGGGATGGTGCGCCGGGATCGGCCGCCCGTCGTCGTCCAGCCCCTCGAACAGCGGGAAGTCGACCACCCAGACGAACTCGAGACCTCGCTCGGTCACCGCGGGTCGACCGAGATCGAGGCGGAGCTGCCCGAGCACGCCCTCGACGAGCCGCCGCTCCCCCGCCACCAGCAACAGCAGGTCGCCGGCGCCGGCGCCGAACACGTCCACCAGGCCCAGCTGCTCGGCTTCGTCGAAGAACTTCGCCACCGGTGACTCGAGCGAACCCCCCGTCTGCACCTTGACCCACACCAGGCCCGCGGCGCCCAGCGCCTCCGCCCGCGCGATCAGCGCGTCGAGCTGGTTGCGGCCGTACGTCTCCGCGACGCCGGGCACGACCACGCCCTTGACGACGTCGGCCTGGAAGCCCCGGAACTGTGTCGCCGCGAACACCTCGCTCACGTCGACGAGCTCCATGCCGAAGCGCACGTCGGGCTTGTCGGTGCCGAAGCGCTCCATCGACTCGTTCCAGGTCATGGTGCGGAATTGCGACGGACGAGGATCGTCGACCTCCTTCACCGTGGCCTGCATCACCTCGGTGATGGCCGCCATCACGTCATCCGGGTCGGCGAAGCTCATCTCCATGTCGAGCTGCGTGAACTCGAACTGCCGGTCCGCCCGTGGATCTTCGTCCCGGGCGAGGCGCACGACCTGGAAGTAGCGGTCGAGCCCACCCACCATGAGGAGCTGCTTGAACAGCTGGGGGCTCTGCGGCAAGGCGTAGAACGAACCCGGCTGCAGTCGTGACGGCACCACGAAGTCGCGCGAGCCCTCGGGGGTGGAGATGATCAGCAGTGGCGTCTCGACTTCGACGAAGCCCTGGCCCGACATCGAGCGCCGGATGGCTGCGTTCACAGCTGCGCGCATGTGCAGCTTCTGTTGCATGCTCTCTCGACGAAGGTCGAGGTACCGGTGCCGCAGCCGCAACACCTCGTCGGCCTCGAGCCGCTCATCGAGCTGGAACGGCAGCGGGTCGGCCTCGCTGAGGATGTTTACGCGGTCGGCAGCCACCTCGATCTCGCCGGTTGCCATCGCTTCGTTGACCGTGCCCTCGGGTCGGTTCCGCACCAACCCCTCAACGCGCAGGACGAACTCGCTGCGGACCGCGTGGGGGTCGGCACCGGTCGTCGACTCCGGGTCGACGACGACTTGGACCTTCCCCGACGCATCCCGGAGGTCGAAGAACACGAGCCCGCCGTGGTCGCGACGCGCCGCGACCCAGCCGCAGAGGACGACCGACTGTCCGACGTGCTCGGTGCAGAGATCACCGCACCGGTGGGTTCGCATCATTCGGCGGCTCCCGGCGGTGCGAGCCGAAGCTGGAGCCAGCCGACGAGCTGCTCGCGCGGTACCGGCACCTGCTTCGCGGTCTCGAGGTCCCTGACCGAGACCTCCCCCCTGGCCACCTCCTCCGGGCCCAGCACGATCGCGTACGGCGCGCCCGACCGATTCGCCGCCTTCATCTGTGCCTTCAGGGAGCGTCCGCCGTACGCGCGGTCGGCCCGCAGCCCCGACTCCCGCAGCTCGTGCAGCACGATCGCGGCTTCGAGACCGCCCAGGTGGTCGACCACGAAGGCATCGAGGCCGACCCGGCGCGACGGCGCCGCCGTGCCGCCCGGCTCGGCCGCCGCCGCGATCAGCAGGCGTTCGATCCCGAGCCCGAAGCCGATCCCGGCGGTGGGCGGCCCTCCCATCTCCTCGGCCAAACCGTCGTACCGGCCGCCGCCGCCGAGTGCATTCTGCGCCGCGTCGAGCGCGTCGCCGGCGAGCTCGAAGGTGGTGCTCGTGTAGTAGTCCAGGCCGCGGACGAGGCGGGGCGCGAGCTCGTGCGCGATCCCGAGTGCGTCGAGACCACGCTGCACGACCTCGAAGTGCTCCTGCTCGGTGGCACTCAGGTGCTCCGTGAGTTGCGGCGCGCGCTCGATGACGTCCTGCCAGTCCTCTCGCTTGGCGTCGAGCACGCGGATCGGGTTCGTCTCGACGCGCTCGCGGAACTCGTCCCCCAGCGCCTCGGCGTGCCCGAGGAAGTAGTCCCGAAGCGCGGCCGCGTACGGCGCGCGGCTGCCGGCGTCGCCCATCGAGTTCAGGAGCACACGAACCTTGGTGATCCCGAGATCGCGCACAAAGCCGTGCGCGAGCGAGATCACCTCGACGTCGAGGTCGGGATCGGCGGGGCCGAGCACCTCGACTCCGACCTGCCAGTGCTGGCGGTAGCGGCCCTTCTGGGGCCGCTCGTAGCGGAAGTTCGGGGCGACGTACCAGACCTTCCACGGCACCGTGGGCCGGTGCTGCACGAAGGCGCGTACGACCGGCGCGGTGCCCTCGGGGCGGAGCGACAGCGCCCGATCGCCCTTGTCGGTGAAGTCGTACATCTCCTTGCGCACCACGTCGGTGGCTTCGCCGACCCGCTCGAACACCTCACGGTGCTCGACGATGGGCGTCACGACGAGCTCGTAGCCGTACCGCTCTGCCCGGTCGGCAAAGGCGGCGACGAGGTCGCGCCAGGCCCGCGACTCCGGGGGGAGCACGTCGTGCATGCCCACCGGGGCGCGAAACACCTCGGACCGATCGCCAGGCACGCGCGGCATGCTACCGATCGACTCCAGACGCGCTGCGGGGATTGGCTACGTCTGTGCGGTCGCTTTGCCGGGGAGGATGCGGTACGCGTCGAAGACGGAGT
>JAPSGP010000279.1 GCA_031177445.1 Acidimicrobiia bacterium | reverse complement strand
CGCCGGCGGCGTCGCCGACCCGTGGAACCTGCACCGGGTAATGCCGGCGAAGGGAGAGACCTGTGGCCGACCCCGGGCCGTCGTCGCAGGGTGAAGTCGCGCTGATCTTCGCCGGCGGCGAGCCCCGTATCCAGCCGCTCGACCGCGAGCTGCTCGAGAGCAGGCCGACCGTGATCGCCGCCGACTCGGGACTCCAGCACGCGCTCGCGCTCGAGATCCACGTCGACTACGTGGTCGGCGACCTCGACTCTGCCGACCCGGACGCGGTCGGGGCCGCGGCCGCAGCCGGCGCCGAGGTGCTGCGTTATCCGGCGGCCAAGGACGCCACCGACTTGGAGCTCGCGCTCTTCGCCGCCCGGTCGCGCGGGGCGACCAGGCTCGTCGTGGTGGGCGGTGGAGGCGGGCGTCTCGACCATCTTCTCGGCAACGTCCTCCTGCTGGCGGCGCCGGCATTCTCCGACGTGACGATCGAAGCGCTCGTCCCCGGTGCCCGGATCACCGCCATCCACCGCCATGCGGTGCTCCGCGGGGAACCAGGCGCGCTCTGCTCGCTGCTCGCCGTCGGCGGCCCCGCCTCTGGCGTGACCACCGAGGGCTTGCGCTACCCGCTGCGTGACGAAGAGCTCCGACCCGGTTCGACCCGCGGCGTGAGCAACGAGCTGCTCGAGCACCAGGCGACCGTGACCGTCCGCCACGGCTCGGTGCTCGTAGTGCAACCCGACCCAGGAGAAGCGTGATGCGACGACTCGGCTTGCTCCGTCTCGCCGCCGTGCTGCTCACGACGGTGAGCGTGCTTCCCGCATTTGCTCAGCCGGCAACCGGCGGCGGGAGCGACACCACGATCACGCTCGTCACGCACGACTCCTTCAACGTCTCGAAGCGGGTTCTGCGCGACTTCACGAAGCGGTCTGGCATCGACGTCGACATCTTGCGCGCGGGAGACGCCGGGGCGGCGTTGAACCAGGTGATCCTGACCAAAGACGATCCCCTGGGCGACGTGTTCTTCGGCGTCGACAACACGCTGCTCAGCCGAGCACTCGACGAGGACATCTTCGTGCCGTACGAAGCGCCGGCGCTCGCTCGGGTACCGGAATCCGTCCTGCTCGACCCACAGCACCGCGTCACTCCCGTCGACACCGGTGACGTGTGCATCAACTACGACAAGGAGTACTTCCGCGACCAGGAGCTCGACGTGCCGCGAACGCTCGAGGACCTGACCCGTCCCGAATACGAGGGCCAGCTGGTCGTCGAGAACCCTGCCACTTCGTCGCCCGGTCTGGCGTTCCTGCTCGCGACGGTGGCGGAATTCGGCGAGGACGGATGGCGCGATTACTGGCAGCGGCTGCGTGACAACGACGTCGAGGTCGTTGAGGGCTGGGAGCAGGCCTACAACGAGGAGTTCTCGGGCAGTGCGGCGGGCGCGGGCGACCACCCGCTCGTCGTGTCGTACGCCTCGAGCCCTCCGGTCGAGGTGGTGTTCGCCGAGCCCCGGCCCGCGCGGGCGCCCACCGCCGCCCTGCTGTCCACGTGCTTCCGCCAGATCGAGTTCGCCGGCGTGCTCGACGGGACCGACCACGAGAGGGCGGCAGGGCGGTTCGTCGACTTCCTGTTGTCGAAGCGATTCCAGGAGGACATGCCGCTGCAGATGTTCGTGTACCCCGTCCTGGAGGGGGCGGATCTCCCGGCCGCGTTCGTGAAGTACTCCAAGGTCGCACACGACCCGCTGTCGCTCCGGCCGGAGGAGATCGCGCAGGGCCGCGACCGCTGGATCGAGGAGTGGACCGACACGGTGCTGCGATGAGCGCGGCCCCCCGATGCGTATCTCAGCGCGAATGATCGTGCGCCCGATACGCATCACGCGGGGGTCCGTCACTCGCGCCGCGATGCTCGCGGTGCCGGTCGCGTTCCTCGGGGTGTTCTTCGTCTACCCGGTCGTGTCGATCATCGGCCGGGGGCTGGCGCCCGACGGGCATCTCGATCTCTCACCTGTTGCCGACGTGTTCGCCGACGCCGGCCTGCGCAAGGTCCTGTGGTTCACGCTCTGGCAGGCCTCCGTCTCGACCGCGCTCACGGTCGTCGTGGCCCTGCCCGGCGCGTACGTCCTGTCTCGCTACGACTTCCCGGGCAAGCGCGTCGTCCGGGCCGCGCTCGTCGTTCCGTTCGTGCTCCCCACCGTCGTGGTGGGCTCCGCCTTCCTCGGCCTCTTCGGCGAAGGCGGGCCGCTCTCACGCCTCGGGCTCGAGCAAACGGCGACCGCAATCGTGATCGCAAACATGTTCTTCAACTACGCCGTCGTCGTCCGGGTCGTGAGCGGGCTGTGGTCGCATCTCGATCCGCGACAAGAGGAGAGCGCGCGTGTGCTCGGTGCCGGCCGCGGCCGAGCCTTCCTGTTCGTGACGCTTCCCGCGCTCCGGCCCGCCATCGTCGCGGCAGCGTCGCTCACGTTCCTGTTCACGTTCACGTCCTTCGGCGTCGTCCTGATCCTCGGGGGTCCCCGGTACGCGACGCTCGACGTCGAGATCTACCGGCAGACCGCGCAGTTCCTGCACCTCGACACGGCGGCGGCGCTGTCGATCGTCCAACTCGTCGCCGTCATCGCCATGCTCGTGGTCGCGGGGCGGATCGAGCGCCGCCACCACCAGGCCCTGCAGCTCCGTTCCGCCGCCGACGTGGCGCGTCGTCCCCGCACCCGCCGCGAGCGCGCGGTCGTCGGGCTCACCCTCGCCGGCACCGCCGCCTTCCTGGGCGCGCCGCTGGCCGTCTTGATCGAGCGATCGTTCCACCCCGACAGCGGGTACGGGCTCGGCTTCTACCGCGCGCTCTCGGAGCTCCGGCGTGGGAGTGCCCTGTTCGTCTCGCCGCTCGAGGCCATCCGGAACTCGCTCGTGTTCGCCTCAGTGGCCACGGTGCTTGCGATCGTCGTCGGTGGGCTGGCGGCGTTCGCGCTCGCGAGTCGCCGTCACGAGCCCGGCCGTCGAACGAGAGGGCTCGACGCCCTGCTCCTGATCCCGCTCGGCACATCGGCGGTCACCATCGGGTTCGGGTTCATCATCGCCCTGGACCATCCGCCGGTCGATCTGCGGGCGTCGCCGTGGCTGGTGCCGATCGCGCAGGCGCTGGTGGCGGCGCCGTTCGTGGCGTGGGTGATGCTGCCGGTGTTGCGTTCCATCGACCCCCGACTGCGAGACGCGGCCGCGGTGCTCGGTGCATCGCCGGCGCGGACCTGGCGCGAGATCGACCTGCCGATCGTGACCCGGTCGCTGCTGGTCGCAGCGGGATTCGCGTTCGCCATCTCGCTAGGCGAGTTCGGCGCCACCCTGTTCGTCGCCCGTCCCGACTACCCCACGCTGCCGGTCGTCATCTTTCGGCTGCTCGGGTTGCCGGGCGGGCTGAACTTCGGCGCCGCGATGGCGGCCAGCGTCATCCTGATGCTGCTCACTGCGCTCGCGATCCTGGCCATCGAGCGGTTCCGGGTCGGCGCCATCGGAGAGTTCTGACGATGCTGCGCGTGCGGGGCCTCGAGGTGCGCTACGGGGACCGCGTCGCGCTCGCGGGCGTCGACCTCACTGTCGACGACGGCGAGATCGTGTCGGTACTGGGCCCCAGCGGTAGCGGGAAGAGCACGTTGCTGCGCGCCATTGCCGGCCTCGAAGTCCCAGCGCGCGGGTCCGTCGCCTGGGACGGTCGCGACCTGGCTGGCATCCCGCCCCACCACCGCCACGTCGGGATGATGTTCCAGCAGCACGCGCTCTTCCCACACCGCGACGTTCTCGGCAACGTCGTGTTCGGACTACGCATGCAACGGACGCCGCCCGCGCGGGCCGAGCAGCGGGCACGCGAGATGCTTGACGTCGTCGGGCTGGCGGGCTTCGAGCATCGAAACGTCGCCGAGCTCTCCGGAGGCGAGCAACAACGGGTCGCACTCGCACGCGCGCTGGCGCCGGCGCCCCGCCTGCTCATGCTGGACGAGCCGTTGGGCTCGCTCGACCGCCCGCTGCGCGAGCGCCTCATGATCGAGCTGCGCGAGCTCTTCACCGGGCTGGGGCTGACCACCGTCTACGTCACGCACGATCACGACGAGGCGTTCGCGCTCGCGGACCGGGTCGCGGTCATGCGCGCCGGCCGCATCGAGCAGGTCGGCACGCCGCTCGAGGTCTGGCAGCGACCTGCCACCGAGTTCGTGGCGCGGTTCCTCGGCTACAACCTCACGGAGGCGTTCGGGGACGGCCGGGTCGGCATCCGACCCGACGGCGTGCACGTCGCCCGGGCCGCAGCGGCGAGCGGAAGTGGCGTCGGAGGCGTCGATGGCGTGGTCGTGGCCCGCGCCTTTCGCCGGGACCACTTCCTCCTGCGGGTCAAGGTCGCCGACGGCGATCCGCTCGAGATCGCCGTCACCGGGGCGCCGGTCCCCGCGGTCGGCGACGCCGTGCATCTCGTCGCCGACCCCGACGCGGTCGTGCGGTTCGACGAGGGGACGCCTCCGCCCCAGCTGCCATAGCGCGGTACCCGAGCGCCGGAGCCGGGCGAGACCGCGGGAATCGGCCATCTGCACCGAATCTCCACAGGTCTGGCGAGACTCCTTCGCAGGCGGTTCCTTATCCTGGCACCGATGCAGCCCGATCCCGGCGTGCGTTCGGCGGCACGCACGATCCTCGTGATCGAGGCCGAGGCGATTGGCGCCTCGT
>JAPSGP010000568.1 GCA_031177445.1 Acidimicrobiia bacterium | reverse complement strand
CCCGCACAGCGCGCTCGCCGTCTTCGACGGCGCCGGCGTAGCAGCAGGCGACGGCGATGGCCGGCCGCCAGTGCAGGTCCTCGGGGATGACCGGCAGTGGGGGGATGGTGCCGAGCCTGACGACGCTGGAGCTCGTCGGGCGCTTCGGCGGCGACGTCGCGGTAGAAGCGCAGCACGTCGGTGGTGTCCTCGGCCGCCCGGAAGACGGGCCCGGCCATCACGGTCGGGCCGACGGGGTGCAGAGAGAACCGGAACGAGGTGACGACACCGAAGTTTCCGCCGCCGCCTCGCAGCGCCCAGAACAGATCGGTGTGCTCGTCGGCGGAGGCCCGGACGATGCTGCCCTCGGCGGTGACGACCTCGGCGGCAAGGAGGTTGTCGACGGCGAGCCCGTGTTTGCGCATGAGGAAGCCGATGCCACCGCCGAGGGTGAGCCCGGCGACGCCGGTGTGGCCGATGATGCCGCCAGTGTGGCCAGACGGTGGGCCTGTGTCTCGTGGTCGACGTCGCCCCACAGAGCACCACCCTGCACCCAGGCGGTGCGGCCGGCGGGGTCGACCGACACGGCCCGCATCGCCGCGAGGTCGGTCACGATCCCGTCCTCGCACACCGCGGTGCCGGCCACGTTGTGGCCACCGCCCCGAACGGCTATCTCCAGTTCGCGCTCGCGCGCGAAGCGCACCGCCCGCGACCACATCGGCCACGCCCGTTCAGCGAGCGATGCAGGCCGGACGGCGGTCGATTGCGCCATTCCAGATCCCGCGGGCAGTGTTGTAGCCGGCGCTCGTCGGCAGCAGCAGCTCCCCGCGGAACGATCCGCCGAGCTCCTCGAACGCGATCGTCTCCAGGAGCGCGACCTGTGGTGTCTGGGTAGCGGTCATCCCGTCCTCCAAGCTGTGCTCGATGACGTCCGGGTAGCCATGTGAGCAACGTAGGCTTGCCGGCCCGGGCTGACTAGTTCTAGTTCGAACCAACCGGTTCGAGTAGCAGACCTGTTAGCCGATCCTTCGCCGGCCCGCGGCTAGCATGGTGGCGCGATGTTCAGCTACGACCAGTACTGCCCGGTCGCCCCTGCCACCGAGATCCTCGGCGACCGGTGGACGCCGGGCCGAACGACGGCGCAAGACGGCCCTGCCGGTCGGCAAGACCAGCCGGTGGCTCCAAGGTCGTCATCCGGGAGGACAGCACCCCGGACGACAACGAACCTCGTCTGATACACGCCCGCTGCGGCGACGGCAGTGGCAGGGAACTTCTGCCCGTCTACGAGCCCGAGCGGCTTGCTTGAGCCGGATGCTCACGCCGGACCCCAAGGCAGCGATCCTCGGCCGCCCCGCGCACCCGAGAGGGCACCACTCGCCCAGCCGGTGTTACCTACGCGCCGACCGGGCGATGTAGCCCTTCGGGGCGCGCACTCGGATCGTGCGCCGCGCGACGAGGTCGCGCACGCTGACGGTCCCCTTGCGCACGTCGATCCGCGTGGTCCTGCACGAGTCGGTGGTGCGCCAGGCGGTGCCTCTCGCCGTCCCCGCGGCGTGCCTCCCGCGCGTGCGGAAGCGCCCGCCGGCTGTCTTGACGGAGAGCTTGCGCTTGGGTTGGGCCGCCGTCGTCGTCCGCTTCGCTCGCGGGCAGGCCAGTCGCTCCGACAGCTTCAGGCTCGTCGTAGGTCGCGCCGCGCGGTCCTGGTCGATGATCGCGCGCCCCTGCGAGACGTCGGCGGACTCGGTGGAGCCGTCGCGCCGCACGACCGTGAGCCGCACCCTGCCCCTGCGCGTGTCGATCTCCGAGCGATCGGGGATCAGCATCTGCTCTCGCAGCCGCACGAACCGGCGCGTTCCCCTCAGGCGCACGCGCACGACGCCCGTG
>JAPSGP010000064.1 GCA_031177445.1 Acidimicrobiia bacterium | reverse complement strand
GCGTGGTAGGTGCCGATGGGATCGGCGCCGAAGCCCCGCGGGGGCTGGATCGTCAGCAGTACGCCGCCGAAGTCGAGCCCGGGGAACACCAGCGCGTGGTCGTGCACGTAGACCTCGCCCGGCGCCGGGCCCCAGACCGCCTCGATGCCGTCACGGGCGCCGGCCGGCAGCGTCCCGAACCACGCTTCATAGTCGGCGGTCGACAACGCACCGGCGGCGAGCGCGCGTTGCCCGGCCGTGAGGGCGGGCGTGTCATACGTGAACCGATCGGCAAGTTCCGCCATGAGCGCGTCACCGCTGTCGGGGATGCGATCCACCGCGTAGCCGGCGCGGCGGAGTGCACCCAAGGCCACCAGGGCCGACGCCGGGGTGTCGAGGCCGACTGCGTTTCCGAGCCGGCCGCGCTGGGTGGGGTACGCGGACATCACGACCGCGACGCGCTTCTGCGAAGCGGGAAGGTGGCGGAGTCGCGCCGAGCGGGTCGCCAGCCGGGCCAGGCGCTCGGCGCGCTCGGGATCGCCCCGGGTCACCACGATCTCCTCGCCCGGTGCGTGCGCGTCCTCGATCGTCTCCTTGAACGCGAACGTCGGGCCGACGATGCGTCCGTCGAACTCGGGGATGGCCACGCCACTGGCGACGTCGACGGGCGTCAGCCCGAAGTTGTCGGCCAACCACGCCGCTCGGGACCGGCTCGACGACGGGCTCTGGATCACCGGCACGTCGAGGGCCTCCAGCCCGGGCACCTGCCAGTCGTCGTGTCCACCGGCTGTGGACCCGGCCGCCAGGGTCGACGTGATCACCGCGTCCACGCCGTGCTGCTGGCACAGGTCGAGCGCGGGTGTCGTTCCATCGGCCGGCGCGCGCAGCGAATAGGCGAACACCGCCAGCGCGTCGGCGCCGGCACGCTCGAGCGCGTCGCAGAGCTGGATCACGTGCGTCGTGTTTCCCGCCACCAGATGCGCGCGGTAGAACACGACCGCCACCAGCGGGCGGCCTGCGTGGCGCGTCGCGCCCGGCCGGCCGATGCCGGCGCCGTCCCACACGCCCGCGATCGGGACGTCGGACGGCGGCTCGAACCCGAACCCGGTGAGCAGCACGGTGTCGGAGAGAAACCGCAGGAGCTGGCCCAGGTTCGCCGGTCCGCCGGCAACGAGGTAACGGTGCGCCTCGCGCACGACACCCGCCGGCACTGTGGAAGCCGCGGTCAGGTCCGCGTCGGGGACGGCCTCGCCGCCGGTCGCCACGAGGGGGACGCCGGCTTCCCTGCACGCGAGTCGGAGTGCATCGAACGCGTCCTCCCACGCGCTCCGACCACCGAGCAGCCGCACGACCACCAGCCGTACGCCGTCGAGGCGGGGCGCGCCCGGGCTGCGATCGGGATGGACCCAGCGCACGGGCCCGAGGTCCTCGGGAAGGTCCTCGACGACCGACCGCAGCGCGAGGAGCTCGGTGTCGGCGTTCGAGCAGAACAGGATCAAGGTCCCGACTCCTCGGCGACGGCCGCGGCGTAGCGCGCCCGACGATCGTCGTCGGTCTGCAGCGAGCAGTCCTCGCACAGGAAGCCGCTGTCGGTGAGGTACCAGAGGCAGCAGCTCTTGCGCTCCCATGCCCACCGGCGCTCACCGACACGCACGATCCGCCCGGCGGCGGCGAGCTCCGGACGCCCGGCGGCGAAGAACGACTCGGCCCGATCGCGGATCTCGATCGCCCGCCGCGGTAGCTCACCCGCGAATGCCCCGAACGATGACGCGCAGGACGCGGCGACGTTGCCCCAGAGGAGTGGTGCGCCGACCCGGCAGGCCTCGTGCGCGGTGGTCACGAGCCGCGCCAGATGCGCGTCGATCAGCGTCTCGTGGAGATGCCCGATCACGTCCCCCGCTGGCGACGTGCGCGCCGCGTCCAACCGGACGCCGTTGGGCCGGTCGCGCCCGATGGCGATCGCGGTCGTCGCCGGCGACACGTCGAGCACGGCATCGCCCAGCACCCAGCCGCCGATGGCCAGCGACGCAACCCGGAACGCGTAGCCCTGCACGAACAGGGACATGGCCACGTCGTCACGGTCGGTCCCCCGCCCCACCTTGGTCGCGGCGACGACGGTGGCGAGTCGATCGGGCTCGCTGACGAGTGGCTCGCACGTGAACCATCCGTCGCCACCGGGCCCGACGGTCACGCGCAGATAGTCGACCGTGCCCGTGATGCGCGCGACCAACTCGTCGGCGGTCACACTGGTGCCGGCGTGCCCTCGGTCTCCCGCACGGTCACGCGGTCCATCAGCCACCCGAACCCGAGTCCGAGCACGGTCCAGAGCATCGCCAGGCCGCCCAGCGACTGGATCCGGAACCGCCAGATGAGCCCAGCAGGAACCTCGGGTGCGATCGAGTCCGGCGATGCCGGGAACAGCAGCAGCGCGCCGCCGTACACGAGGACCGCGGCCGCGACCAACGCCACGATGCGACGATCGAAGTCGACGCGCGTGCGGAGCCAGCCCGAGAACTTGCACAGGAGCACCGCGGCGACGATGCCGAACGCGACGAGCAGTACGTACTGGACCGTCCGCTCGTTCACCGTGTCGGGATCGCCGACTGCCGGTGGGTTGGCCGGGTACTTCAGCATCGGGAACAGCGCGGTGACGCCGAAGGCGACCGTCGCCAGCCACAGTGCCCGCGTGAAGTCGGACACGGCGGGGATGCGGTGCCGCACGGTCGCATAGACCGTGCCGAAGACCACCGACACCGACACCGCGAACAGCACGGTGGCGAGGACGCCGCCGCCAACCTGCTGGCTCCGGGTGAACAGCGGTTCGTCCTCGTGGCCGTGATCGCCGCTGGCGACCTGCGCGGTCGCCTCCTCGAGCTCGATGGCGTCGTCAATGGTCGGCTCGACGACGAAGAAGGCATACAGGGCCATGCAGATGCCGGCGGCGACCGCCGCGACCAGGGCGCGCTTGATGACGACCGAGTAAGTGAGCTCCACTTCGGCCGCTCAGTGGCAGGGAACGCCGAGCAGATGACGACCGTCGTGGAAGAACTCGTGCAAGGTCTCCCAGGACTGCGTCAGGACGGCGCCGTTCTCCTGCAAGACGAAGTACAGGAGCCCGACTGCGAGCGCCACCACGACCCAAGCCAGCACCGGGACGCGGATCGGCCGGATCTGCGGAACGGGGATCGCGGTCGCCGTCATTTCGTTCCTCCATCCTCGTGGGCGTGCTCGTGCCCGCCGGTGTCCTGGCTCCCGAATCCTCGCTTCTCTCCGCCTTCCAGCCGTCGGGCCGTGGCACGCATGGAGATTCGCTCCTCGGTGACAGTTGCGGGACAGCCCCGGATTCGCACCGGTGTTCCCGTCGGACGCTGGTCACGTTAGCGCCGGCGTTCTCCACCCGCTACTAAGACACGCGTGAGCACGCCCCTCGGGCCGCGGCTGGTCGTCGCGGGGACACACAGCGGAGTCGGCAAGACCACGGTCACGACCGGAATCGTCGCCGCGCTGGTACGCCGTGGGCTCCGCGTCGCGACTGCGAAGGTCGGGCCCGACTACATCGACCCCGGCTACCACACGCTCGCGAGCGGTCGGCCGGGTCGCAATCTCGACCCGTGGCTGTGCGGCGAGCATGCGATCGGCGCGCTCGCCGGTCGTGCGGCTGGCGGCTGCGACCTGCTGGTCGTCGAAGGTGTGATGGGGCTGTTCGACGGCACCGGCGAGCGCACTGACCCGTCGTACGCGAGCACCGCGCACGTCGCCCAACTGCTCGACGCCCCCGTCGTGCTCGTGGTCGACGCCGCCGCGATGAGCACGTCGGTGGCGGCGCTCGTGTCCGGGTATCGCGACTTCGATCCCCGGGTGCAGGTCCGCGGCGTCGTGCTGAACCGCGTCGGCAGTGACGCGCATCAGGCGCTGCTCGCGGATGCGCTCGACCCTCTCGGCGTCGCCGTGATCGGCGCCTTGCGGCGCGACGATCGGCTCCGCTGGCGAGAACGCCATCTCGGGCTCGTGCCCGTCGCCGAGCGCCCCGGCGACGTGCGCCAAGCGCTCGACCGGCTGGCCGACGCCGTTGGGCGCAGTCTCGATCTCGACGTGCTCGTCGCGCTGGCCCGCGGCGCACCGGCAATCTCAGTCGGCGCGCCGCCGGTGCCCCGGAGGACTGCCGGCGCCCGTGTCGCGGTGGCATCGGGCCCGGCGTTCAGCTTCATGTACCCCGACAACCTCGAGGCGCTCGCAGCCTCCGGCGCCGAGCTCGTCCCGTTCGACCCGTGCACCACCGCCGCACTCCCAGAAGGGGTCGGCGGCCTCGTGGCCGGCGGCGGCTTTCCCGAGATCTATGCGGCCGACCTGGCGGCCAACGAACCGCTGCTCCACGACGTGCGCCAGCGCGTCCGTGACGGGCTCGTCACCTGGGCCGAATGCGGGGGGTTGCTGTGGCTCGGACGCGGCCTGGACGACGCCGCGCTCGTCGGCGCGATCCCGGCGCACGCACGCATGACCGACCGCTTGACGCTCGGATATCGCTCGGCCCGGACGCGCGCCGACTGTCCGATCGGAGGGCACGGCACCCAGCTGCGAGGCCACGAGTTCCACTACTCGTCATTGGAACCGGCCGGGAAGGCGCTCGAGCTCACGGGACGGACCGGCTCGACACGCGCCGGCTACGCCTCGCCGACGCTGCTTGCGTCCTACCTACACGTGCACCTCGGCGGCGACCCGACCCCGGCGGAGCGGTTCGTGGCCACGTGCGCGGCGTCGCCTTGATGCGTCAGATCAGCTCGTGGCGGCGGCGCGGTCCTTGGCGACCTCGTCGAGGGCGGCGTACTCCTCGCCGGTGTCGACCCAGTTCTCGAACTGGATGACGCCGATCTCGGCGAAGCGCTCACGCAGCCAGCCGTCGGCGGCATCGAGGAGGCCGAGCTTCTTCACGTTGGGGACGATCTTCGAGAACAGCAGCGTCTGGAAGAGCTGCTGCTCGGGCCGGGGGTGCTCGTCGATGAGTCGCTTGATCGCGAGCGGGTCGATGCCCATCCGCTCCCACACCTCGGCCTGCATGAAGCGCTGCTGCAGCCGAACCGCGGTCTCGTAAGCGAACTCCTGGCGCTCGCGGAGCTCCGGCGTCGACAGCCCGGCGTAGTACTCCTGGAGCGAGAGCACGCCGAACGCGACGTGGCGCGCCTCGTCGCTCATCACGTAGCGCAGCAACTGCTGGAGCAGCGGCTCGGTCGTGGTCTGCCGCATGAGCCCGAACGCCGCCAGGGCCAGCCCCTCGACCATGATCTGCATGCCCAGGTAGGTCATGTCCCAGCGGGGGTCGGCGATGATGTCGTCGAGCAGCGACTTGAGGTTGGGGTTGATGCGGTATTGGCTCGAGAGCTTCTCGTCGAGGTACCGGGCGAAGACCTCGACGTGGCGGGCCTCGTCCATCACCTGGGTGGCGGCGTAGTACTTGGCGTCGATCCAGGGCACCGTCTCGACGATGCGCGCCGTGCACAGCAGCGCACCTTGCTCGCCGTGGAGGAACTGCGACAGCAGCGAGTTCTGGATCTCGACCCCGACGTGGAGCCACTCCTTGTCGCCGAAGTGCGCCACCGGCGAGCCCGGGATCTCGCCCAGGGTCTGGAAGCGTGCCGTCGTGCCCATCGAGAGCTCGGCCGCGATCTTTTCCGGGTCGACGTCGGAGTCCCAGGGCAGATCCGTGGTGACGTTCCACTGCGACGTCTTCGCCTTCTCGTAGAGGCGGACGAGCGAGTCGCGGCTGCGCTCGTAGTCCCACGTGAAGGCGGCGTCGATGTTGGCCTCGACGTGGTGGATGAGTTCGCGCTGATCGGCGGTGACCGTCATGACTGGTCTCCTTGTTCTTGTTCGTTGCGTTCCACGGCGCTGACGAGGCGATCGACGATGTCGCCCCACGCGTCGTCGTCGGGGAGGGGAAGATCGAGCGCGCGTATCACGAGCGTTCCGAGCGCGATGGTCGTGCACAACCGGGCAAGCGCACCGGCGTCGAGACTGCGGTCGACGACGTCGGCATGCTGGGCGTCGGCGATGACTCCGGTGAGCCAGGACTCCCGTCCCTCGGCTCGCTCGCGCAGGTGCGCCGCGAGATCGGGATCACGGCGCGCCGCGACGACCGCGTCGAGGAGCAGTGCCCGGGCATCGCGTTCGACGATGCGCCGCCCGAGGTCGCGCAACGCCGCCGGCAGTGTCGCACCGTGCACCTCCCGCAGGAGCTCGTCGATCTCGTTGGCGCTCCGGGTGCCGATCGCCTCGAACAGGAGCTCACCCTTGTTGCGGAAGTTCGAGTACACGGCGCCCGTCGTCAGCCCGGCGGCGCGGGCGACGTCCTGGAGCCGGGTTCCCTCGTAGCCCTGCTCGGCGAACACACCGGTGGCAGCGTCGATCAGCCGCTGCCGGGTGGTGGGCTCGAGGATCGGAGGCTCGATCACGCTGACCACAGCCTCGATGATAACGATCATTATCCGACTTGTCGACCGCGTCGCCTGTGGATTTCTGCGTTCCGCGGAACGCTGCCCCCGGGGCCATCATTCGGACATGGCGCGGATCGACGACGTGCTCCCGACCTACGACGCGGTCGAGCGCCATGCCATCGGCGTCGACGCACCGCCCGAGATCGCGTTCGACGCGGTGCGGAACCTCGAGCTCGCGCGATCACCGGTCATCGCCATGCTGTTGGCGGTGCGCGGGCTACCCCACCTGTTCACCGGGCGGGTCCGGCCGGCCCGGCGGCTCGATCTCGACGCGATCCTGGGGTCCGGCTTCGTCCTCCTCGCCGACGACCCGCCGCACGAGATCGTGCTCGGCGTGGTCGGGCAGTTCTGGCGTCTCACGAGCGGGATCCGTCCGATCGCGCCGCCTGACTTCGCTGCTTTCCAGGACCCGGGCTTCGCCAAGGGGGTGTGGAACTTCACCGTCGAGCCCGATGGTGCGGCGCGCTCGATCGTTCGGACCGAGACGCGCGTCGCGTGCACCGACGAGGCGGCGCGGCGCAAGTTCCGGCGCTACTGGCGCGTCGTCGGCCCGTTCAGCGGGCTCATCCGGATCCTGCTGCTCCGCAGCATCAAGCGCGCCGCCGAAGACAACCCCACGAGCAGGTGACCGTTGTCCGGGAACTAGCCGGGGCGTTCTGTCAACTGCTCGGCGCGATCCTTGCTCGGCGCAATCGCCAGGTTCGCTACGACACCTTGCCCATGGCGGATCGGGAGTCCCACGCGGCGTAGAGGCTCGCGTACGCGCCCTCGCGGGCGATCAGCTCGGCGTGGGTGCCGAGCTCGACCAGCCGGCCGCCGTCGACGACGGCCACGCGGTCGGCCCGTGCCGCCGTCGACAGGCGGTGCGCGACGACCACCACGGTGCGCCCCGCGGTCAGGCGGGTGAGCGCGCGCTCCACCATGCGCTCGGTGCCGGGGTCGAGGCTGGAGGTTGCCTCGTCGAGCACGAGCAGGGTCGGATCGGCGAGGGCGGCGCGCACGAGCGACACCAGCTGGCGCTCCCCCGCCGAGAGCCGGGACCCGCGCTCGCGGACCTCGGTGTCGAGGCCGTCGGGGAAGGCGGCGAAGCGCTCGGTCAGCCCGAGCGCCGCCACCGCGGCATCGATGTCCTCGTCGGTGGCATCGGCCCGGCCGACGAGAACGTTCTCGCGCACGGAGCCGGCGAACAGGAACCCCTCCTGGGGGACCACGACGATGCGGTGACGGAGCGAGCGCAGCGTCGTGTCCCGCAGCGACACATCGCCATAGCGGACCTCGCCCTCGCGCGGGTCGTAGAACCGGGCAATGAGCTTGGCCAGGGTCGACTTGCCTGCACCCGTGGGGCCCACGAGCGCGACGCGCTCGCCGGGCGCGATCGTGAGCGACACGTCGTGCAACACGTCGTGGTCGCCGTAGGCGAACGAGACATGGTCGAGCTCGAGCGTGCCGCGGTCGGGAAGGTCGACGGCTCCGGGGCGCTCGGCGATCGAGGGCCGGGTGTCGAGCAGGTCGAACAGCTTCTGCAGCGCCGCTCCCGACTGCTGGAGCGTGTTGTACAGCATGCTCAGCTGCTGGATGGGCTCGAACAGGTTGTTGAGATAGAGCACGAACGCGGCGACGGTCCCGACCGTCACGATGTCGGCCGAGACGAACCATCCCCCGACCCCGACGATCAGCGCGGTCCCGGCGACGCTGGCGAACTCGACCACCGGGAAGTAGCGAGCCGAGATGCGGACCGTCTCGATGTTGGCGTCGTACTGCGCCTCGTTGGTCTCGTAGAAGCGTCGGGTGAAGGCACGCTCGCGGCCGAAGGCCTGCACGACCCGCACACCGGCCAAGCCCTCCTGCAACGTGGACAGGTTGGCGCCGATGCGGTCGCGCACGTTCAGGTACGCCTTGTTCGAGGCGTTGCGGAACCAGCGGCTCGCGATCACCACCGGTGGCACCACGAGCAGTGTGAACAGCGCCAGCTGCCAGCTGAGGAAGAAGATCACCGTGACCGCGCCCACGAAGATCAGCCCGTTCTGCACGAACATGACCAGCCCCATCTGGACGAGCTCTTGGAGCGCGTCGATGTCGGAGGTCATGCGCGAGACGAGCTTCCCCGTCTTCTCGCGCTCGAAGAAGTCCATGCCGAGCGAGAGCAGGTGGCGGAACACCGACGACCGCAGGTCCCGGAGGAACGTCTCGCCGACGCGAGCCACCATCACGATGACGGCCCGTCCCAGCGCGAGCCCGACGAACGCGACGCCCAGGTAGAGCACCGCGCTCAGGTTCAGGGCGCCGGCATCCCCCGTTTCGAGGCCGGCGTCGATGCCGTGGCGCACCAGCGTCGGGCCGGCAAGTAAGCAGGCGGTCTGGCTGACGAGCAGCAGCAGCGCAACCGCGATGCGGGCGCGGTACGGGCGTAGTACCTCGGCCAGCCGTCGCAGCACGCGCGTGGCGTCGTGGCGGCTCATCTTCTCTTCGATCGGGTGCGGGTCCCACGCGCCCCGCCCCATGCCGCCCCTCACGACGCCGGCTCCGTCGTGGTCGTGGCGGCTTCCTTGGCCGCCGCTGCCGCCAGCACCTCGCGGTAGCGCTCGGACGACTCGAGCAGCTCGTCGTGTGTGCCCTGCGCGGTGACGCGCCCGCCGTCGAGCAGCACGACCCGATCGGCGAGGGCGACCGTCGCCGGACGGTGGGCGATGATCAGGGTGGTCCGGCCGGCCATCACCTCGCGCAGCGCCGCCCGGATCTCGTGCTCCTTCGTCGGATCGACCGACGACGTGGCGTCGTCGAGGATCAGCACCCGGGGGTCGGCCAGGATGGCGCGGGCGATCGCCAGCCGCTGGCGCTGGCCCCCCGACAGCGAGTAGCCGTGCTCGCCGATCACGGTCTCGTAGCCGTCGGGCATGTCCTCGATGAACTCGTCGGCACCGGCGAGACGAGCGGCCCGCCGGACCGCGTCCATCGGAGCCTGCGGATCGGCGAAGGCGATGTTCTCCCGCACGGTGTCGGAGAAGAGGAAGGTGTCGTCGAACACGATGCCGACCGCACGTCGCAGCTCACGCAGCTTCACGCGGCGCACGTCGACCCCGTCGAGCAGGACGCGCCCCTCGGACACGTCGTAGAAGCGGGGGACCAGCCGGGCGATGGTCGTCTTGCCCGACCCGGTCGGCCCGACCAGAGCGACGGCCTCGCCCCCGCGGATCTGCAGGTCGAGTCGGTCGAGGACGGAACGGTCGCCCGCGTAGCCGAAGCTCACGCCCTCGAAGTGGATCTCGCCCGCGCCGTCGCGCAGTGGCTTGGCGTCGTGATGGTCGGCGATGGCCGGGTCGGTGGCGAGGATCTCGTGCAGCCGGCCGGCGGCAGCCGATGACCGGGACGCTTGGGCGACGAGCATGCCGGCCATGCGCAGGGGCCAGATCAGCATGAGCACGTAGGAGTTGAAGGCGACGATGTACCCGAGCTCGAGCTGGCCGTCGAGCACGAGGTGACCGCCGTACCAGAGGATCGCGACCAGCGCCAGGATCGGCAGGAAGTCGACGAGCGGCAGGAAGCGCGACCGCAGCTGGGCAGCCTCGAGCGCGCGCTCGCGCACCGCGTCGGCCTCGTGATCGAGCCGCTTCGACTGGAGCCGCTCGGCGCCGAAGCCCTTGACCGCCCGGATCCCGGAGATGCTCTCCTCCACGACCCCGGAGAGGTCGCCCAGCTCCTGCTGCAACCCGAGCGCGACGGGTTGGATCCGGTGGGCGAACCGCGTGGCGGCGATGTTGAGCAGGGGCAGGCAGCCCAACGCGAGGAGGGTCAGCAACACGTTGTGCAGCGCCATGATCACCACGACCGCGCCGAGCGTGAGCGTGCTCGCGATGGTGAGCGGGATCAGGATCACAACCTGGTTGATCTGCTGGATGTCGGTGTTGGCGCGCGCCATCAGCTGGCCGGTCTGCGCCTCGTCGTGAAACGCGAAGTGCAAGCGCTGGAGGTGCGCGAACAGCCGGTGTCGCAGGTCGGTCTCGGTGCGGTAGGCGATGCGGAAGGCGACGTAGCGACGCAGGCCCGAGGCGAGGCCTTGCACCACGCCGACGGCGAGCATGGCGAGCGCGTAGCGCCAAATGACGCCACCGTCGCCGGGCAGGACCCCGTTGTCGATCGCCCCGGCGGCCAGCAGGGGAATGGTGACCTTGGCGCCGGTCCACAGCGCGCCCGCGAACACCCCGAGCACGACCCAACGGGTCTGGCTCCGGAGCGCGCCGCGCATGAGCCGCCAGCCGGCCCGCCGCGCCTCGCGCTCGTCGTCCACGTTCCCCCTGACCTCCGGCGCGCCCCGAGGCGGCACGAGAGGTGGGTGGGGCGCGGCCCCAACCTACCAGCGCGCCCTGTTGGCCCGACCCGAGTATCGAGCCGTCGAACCTAGGACGAGGCGCGCGATCCGAACAGCTCGTCGAGCATCTCGGTCAACGCGGCGCGGTCACCGGGTCGGGTGAGATCGCCGGCGAAGACCGCGGCCTGGCCACCCGCGTCGCGGACTCGCGCCGCGGTCGCGCCCGCGGCCGCCGCTTCGGG
>JAPSGP010000567.1 GCA_031177445.1 Acidimicrobiia bacterium | reverse complement strand
GTGAGGCCGTCGACGTGGTCGACGCGCAGCCCGTCGGCGATCCCCGTCCGCACGAGCTCCAGCACGAGTGCGTGCGTCCGCGCGAACACCACGGGGTCCTCGACGCGTACCCCGACGAGGTCGTCGATGTCGAGGAACCGGCGATAGCTGCGCACCCGGCTGGCATCGCGCCATGCAGTGAGCACGTAGTGCTGGCGGTCGAGCGCGGCGGAGAGGTCGCCGTGCGCGGTGCCGGGTGCGAGCGGGAAGCGGCGGTCGGCGTAGCGGAATGCCGGCTCGGCGCTGGTGTCGAACCGGATCGCGCCACGCGCGAGCTCGGCGGGCAGCGGCGCGCCGAGCACCGGGAGCGCGAGCTTGCCCGCCGGCACGACCTCGTTCCCGCGCCAGTCGAGGTCGAAGACGGACGCGTACGGCGAGGCCTGACCGTCTCGCAGGACCGACCACCACCACGGATTGTGCTCGTCGGCGGCGAGGTGGTTGGGGACGATGTCGAGGATCATCCCCATCTCCTCGCCGTGGGCGATGCGGGCGAGCTGCTCGAGTCCTTCTCGGCCGCCGAGCGCCTCCGACACGCGTGTCGGGTCGACGACGTCGTAGCCGTGCGCGCTTCCGGGACGCGCTGCGAACACCGGGGAGAGATAGAGGTGTGAGATCCCGAGCTCGGCGAGATACGGCACCACCGCCGCCGCGCCCGCGAACGTCAGGTCCGGCCCGAACTGGAGGCGGGCGGTGGCGACGACGTTCACGGCCGGCTCGGCACGAGCACGGCCGCAGCCCACGGTGCGGCGACCAGCCCTCGACCCGCGAACTGGCTCGGGCAGGTGCCGTCGAAGCGAGCGTCGCCGCTGTCGAGGCGCAGCGCCCATTCTCCTTCGGGTAGCGCCAGCGCGGCACCAGCCGGCGACCCGAGCCGCAGCACCAGGAGCGCCACGTCAGGTGGCTGGCCGCGCCGGACGACCAGTGTGCGTTGCTCCCGGGCGATGTCGACCGCGGTCGCCGTCGGGTCGAGCGACGAGAACGGCAGGCTCCGCCGGAGGGCGAGGAGCTCTCGATACCACTCGCGTAGTCGCGGCGCGCCCGGCGACGCATCGCGGTGCAGGACTGCGGCGACATAGGTCTCATCCGAGTGTGGATCGGGCGGCTCGCCGGCCAGCGGGGCGAGCTCGGCGAGCTCCGCGGCGCGGCCCCGTCGCACCGCGTCGACGAGCTCTGGGTCTCCGTGGCTCACGAAGTACGGGAACGGCGCGGACTCTCCGTGTTCTTCGCCCATGAACAGCAGCGGAACGTACGGCGACAGCAGGACCGCGGCGGCACAGACCTTGACGGCGTCGAGCGACTGGGTGGCGGCAAGGCGGTCGCCGGCCGGGCGGTTGCCGACCTGGTCGTGGTTCTGGGCGCACACCACGAAGCGCTCGCCCGGCAGCCCGATGGCGGGCGCGCCGTGGCGATGCCCACGGAAGCGCGAGTACCGCCCGTCGTACACCCAGCCCTTCGTGAACGCGTCGGCGAGGTCGTCGAGCCTGCCGAAATCGGCGTAGTACCGGTGATGCTCGCCGGTGACCAGCGCGTGGAGCGCGTGGTGGAAGTCGTCGCTCCACACTGCATCGAGTCCGAGCCCACCGGCCTCGACGCTCCGGACGAGCCGAGGATCGTTGGCCGCGCTTTCGGCGATCACGGTCACCGGAGCGCGAGCGTGGACCGATTCCGCCAGCTGCTGGACGAACGGGCGCGGGCTCGGGTCGACGATCGCGTGCACCGCATCGAGGCGCAGGCCGTCGACGTGGCACCACTGCGTCCACCAGTGCGCGCTCTCGACGAAGAACCGGCGGACGTGATCCGAGTGTCGACTGCTGAAGTTCAGCGCGTC
>JAPSGP010000002.1 GCA_031177445.1 Acidimicrobiia bacterium | reverse complement strand
TGAGCCCGGTCTTCATCATCGGCGGGCTCATGAGCAACAGCGCAGTGCGGATCCCGTAGCTGTCGGCGAGCCCGCCCACCACCGGCAGCACCACCAGGCCGGGAATGATCCAGATCGCGGCCACCGCGAACCCGAACGACCGCACCTTCGGCGGGACCGCGAGAGACAGCGCGGCGAAGATGCCAGGCGCGAGCAGGCCGAGCGCGGCCGAGATCACGAGGTTGGTCGTGATGGCGATCGGCATGTTCGGGGCCAGGGCGAACAGCACCCAGGCAACGGACACCACCGCAGTGACCACGGCGAGGAACTTCAGGACGAGACCGGGGTCGCGGGCGAGCAGCCGAGTGGCGATGGGAATGCCGACGATGTAACCGAGGATCTGCGCGGGCTCGACGCAGGCGGCGACGACACCCCGCTCGACCTCGTTGAGCCCGAAGACCTCGTCGTAGAACAGCGAGCCCAGCGTGAGCAGCCCGACGATGGCGACGGCGAGGAACGGGAGCGCGGCGAAGATCCGGCGCAGCGTGCCGACCTGCCACACGATCCGCCACGATTCCGCCCACGACGGCGGTCGCTCCTCGGTCTCGATCGCCGCCGCCGACGCGCCCATCGCCCGGCGCTCGTACGACCCCCGCACGGGCTCGCGCATACGGAAGGCGAGGACCACGAAGATCATGATCGGCACCACGAACACGATGAACGGCGCTCGCCAGGTGAAGAAGTAGGCGAGGATCCCGCCGAGCAGCGGTCCCACTGCCTGGCCGACGGAGTTGGCGGCACGGTGGACCGCGTAGACGCGTGGTCGCTGCGGGATGTCGTAGTAGTCGGCGATGAGCGAGTTGTGGATGGGGTCGTTCACGCCGCGACCGAGCCCCGAGCCCGACGCTCCGATGACGAGCATCCACACCGCGACCGCGAGGCCGGTCACGAGTGAGAACGCGGCCATGACCACGCCGGCGAGCAACGCGATGCGGGTGCGGTTCAGACGGTCGCCGTAGAAGCCGACGGGGAGGGCCAGGATGAGCGCGAAGACGAACGACGCCGCGACCACGCTGAGGATGCCCCGAGTGTCGAGACCGAAGTGGTCGCGGATCTCGGGCAGCAGCACGCCGAACGCGGTGCGGCCGAGCTCGTCGACGGCGTTGAGGCCGAACAGCACCACGAGGGGGAAGAGCGCGGCGCCGCCCGTGGTGGCGTCGCACCAATTCCGCCACCAGCGCTTGAACGCGCTCATGGCGTGAGCTCCGACATCGGTGCGCGCTCGACGGCCTCTTCGACCGCCCTCCGGGCGACCGGCTCCGGGATGGGCTCCGGTTCCACGCGGACGTCGGCGACAAGGCTGGGGACGACGAGCTTGCGCCGGTGGGCGACCTGGCGCAGCAGCCAGTCACGGATGTCGTAGAGGATGCTGCCGAACCCGCCCGGGAAGATCATCAGCACCAGCAGGAGCCCGGCGCCGGTGGCGAGGAACTGCCACTCGGGCGGGAGGAAGTAGTCGACGCCGCGGACGTAGGTCGAGCCCAACAACGCACCCGGCACCGAGCCCAGCCCGCCGATGACGACCATCGAGAACACCTTGAGGCTCTGCTCCGGCAGGTACGCGCTCCCGAAGCCGACCTGCAGCCCGGTCTGCTGATGGACGAACAGCACCCCCGCGAACGCAGCGAGAAAGCCCGAGAGCGCGAACCCGGCCAGGCTCGTGCGGGTGACGTTCACGCCATAGGCCCGTGCTGCCCGCTCGTTCTCGCGGATGCCGATCAGCACCCGGCCGGTCCGGCTCGTTCGCACCCCCCGCACGATCACGATCGCGATCGCCAGCGCGACGAGGGAGAGGTAGTAGAAGCGGGTCTCGCTGGAGAGGTCGATCCGCCCGAACAGCTCGGTGCGCTCGATCCGGAACGCCGGCAGCCAGTCGCCGAAGTACTCGGGGTTCAGCACGTACGACGACACGAACAGCGCGAACGCCAGCGTGCTCACCGCCAGCGTGAGCCCGCGCCGGCGCAGCGCGGGATAGCCGATGACCACCGCCGCGGCCGCGCCCGCAGCCCCGCCGAGCAGCATCGCGATCGCGAGGTCCAAGCCGTAGTGGTCGGTGACCGACCCGCCGACCGCCGCGCCCACGGCGAGGAACGCCACCTGACCCAGGCTGACCTGACCCGCCCATCCGGTGAGCACGACCAGCGACACCCCGACGATGCCGAAGAGCACGATCACGGTGGCGAGGTTCTTCTGGCTCTCGTCGAGCCACAGCGGCAGGGTGACCAGGAAGGCGACGACCACAGCCAGGAGCCCGTAGCGGGCGAGGCGGACCTCGGGCAGCCGGGCGAGCTCGCGAGGGACCGGTCGCACCTCGCGCGCCGCCTGCCACGCCGAGGTCTGCTCCGGGTCGACCCGGGCGCGGCCCGGCCTGCGGGTGATCAACAGCGCGAGGAGCACGACCACGAAGAGGACGGCGTCGTTGAAGGCAGGGTTGTTGCCGGGCTGGTAGGTCATCGCCTTGTCGACGATGCCGAGCCCGACGCCGGCGGCGGCGATCACAGCGAACCGGTCCATGCGCCCGATCACCACTGCCGCCAGCGCCTGGAGCAGGAACGTGGGCCCGAGGACGCTGCCGATCGGCAGTCCGACCGCGCTCGCCCGCAACCACATCGCGAGGAACGCCAGGAGCGAGGCGACGACCCAGACCACGGTGTGCAGGCGGCGCACCGGGATGCCGAGGGTGGCCGCCCGGTCGGCGCGCTCGGCGCTCCCGCGCACGGCGGTGCCGGCGTCGCTGAGCCGCAACCACAGGGCCAGCGCCACGAAGGCAATCGGGATGAGGATCATCGCCATCACGTCGCTGCCGGAGAAGATCGTGGTCCCGACCTCGAAGCTGACGTCGAACGGAGCGTCGAGCCGCGTCGTCTCGAACGCCTCGTAGCCGAACGCGTTCGGCAGGAAGAGCGCCGCCCCCGTGAGGACCTGGGCGAGGCCGATGGTGGCCACGGTGAGGATGAGCCGCGGTGCTCGGAAGAAGCGACGGATGATCAGTAGCTCCACGACGGCGCCGAGGACGGCCGCCGACGCGATCCCGATGACGAGGGCGAGGTAGTAGTTGAGCCCGCTGCTGATGATCAGCAGCACCGCGAGGGTCGCCGGCACCGTCCCGAGGTCGCCCTGGGCGAAGTTCACGACCCGATTGGCCCGGTAGATCAGGGCGATGCCGAGCGCGATGAGCGCGATGCGCCCGCCCCCGAGCACGCCGTCGAGGATGACGCCGTTGGGAGCGGGGATCGGCCAGATCCGCACCGCGACGAACAGCAGGATCACGGGGACGGCGTACGCGGCGACCGTGCGCGCCCGGTCGAGGTCGGGCAAGCGGTGACGGCCCAGCCGCGGGGCGCCGATCAGCTCAGCCCTGTGCCGCAACCAGTCCCCCCAAACATCGCTGGTGCGAACCTACTGACTCCTACCCAGCACGCCTCGTCGTCGTCACGAAGTCGATGGCGACCTTGGCCAGCTCTTCGCCTCGGTCCTCCTGCAGGAAGTGGCCGCCCACCACGATCGTCGTGTGCGGCTGTCCCGCCGCGCCGGGGATATCGGCCTGCAGCACGCGCTCGGCACCGGCGGTGATCGGGTCGGAGTCGCTGAACGCGGTGAGGAACGGCTTCGTCCACTGCCGCAGTGCATCCCATGCCCGCCGGTTGGGCTCAGAGGCGGGATCGTCGGGGCGCGACGGCACGAGCATCGGGAACTGCCGCGCTCCTTCCTTGTAGGTCTCGTCGGGGAAGGGCGCGTCGTATGCGGACATGACCGCGGGCGGGAGGTCGGACGTGCAGCCGCCGTTCACGATCCGCCCCACCGGGAACTCCTCGGTCTCCTGTGAGAACTTCTGCCACGCGAGGAAGGCGTCGCCGGGATGCCGGTCACCCGTGGGCAGGAAGGTGTTGGCGGCGACGACCCGGTCGAACCGCTCGGGATGCTCGGCCACGAGGCGCAGGCCGATGAGCCCGCCCCAGTCCTGTCCGATCAGCGTGGCCCGGGCGAGATCCAGGTGGTCGACGACGAGGGCGCGCATCCAGTCGACGTGGCGTTGGTAGGTGTAGTCGGCGCGGCGCGCCGGCTTGTCGGAGCGACCGAAGCCGACGAGGTCGGGCGCGAGCGCTCGCATTCCCGCAGCCGTGATGATCGGGATCATCGTGCGGTACAGGTAGCTCCACGACGGCTCACCGTGCAGGAGCAGGACGGGATCGGCGTCGTCCGGGCCCTCGTCGAGGTAGTGCACGCGCAGGGTGCCGCCGTCGCCGCTGGGCACGTCGGCGTAGTGGGGCTCGAACGGGTAGCCGGGGAGCCCGGAGAACCGCTCGTCGGGCGTGCGAAGCGCCTCCATCAGCCGCCGAGCAGGAGCGCGCGCAGCATCGAGGTGAGAACCTCGCGTGCCTCTGCCGGCGACAGGCCCTGATCGCCGCGGAGCGATTCCCAAGTCGTGCCGCCCGCGACGACGTCGAGCTCGGTGACGAGACGGCGGCGGGCATCGCCGTCGCGGGCCTTGATCTCGAGCGAGAACACCTGCTTGACCTCGCTGCGTGCGAGCTTGCGGCCGAGCGCGAGCACGTCGGCCAGCGCGGGCGAGAACGGCTCCTGGAGCACAGCGGCGCGACGGATGGCGCGGGCGGCGTCGTGCATCCGCGCTCGCTGCTCGACGAACGCAGCCAGGCGATCCTCGAGCGGCCCGTCCGCCGGCAGCGGCCGGTACAGGTCCCGATGGCGCTCGAAGAAGCGATGCGCGGCCGCGGTGAACAGATCCTCGATGTCGTCGAAGTGGACGTAGACCGAACGCAGGGAGACGCCCGCCCGTTCCGCCACCTCACGGGCGGTGGGTCGCACGATGCCTTCGTCGAGGAGCGCGAGCAGCGACTCGACCACGGCGTCTCGGGTACGGGCGGCCCGGGCCGAGCGGCCGTCTGTCGCAGGCTCGCGCGCCGGATCCGTCGTCTGGCTCGCGGTCTGCCCTGTCGCTCGCGCGGGTGGCCGAGTCGCCGAGTGCGGGAGGCTCGTCGTCGCCACGACCAGCCACGATATTGTTCTTTCACTCGGTGTGCAATCGACCGGGCGGCGGCTCGGGGCCCCGGTCCGTAGTGTGCGGGTCGCCGGGCCGGGCGGCATGATGTCGGCGTGGTGCCCGAGCTGACCTTCCCCGTCACCGACCATCCTGTGGTCCGGGTGACGACCCGATCCGGCCATGTCTTGGTCATCGGCGAGCACCGCACCGACATCCTCGTCGAGGGCACCTCGCGGGCCGATGTGACGTCGGACGGCACGCTCGAGGTGTCGGGCGGCTCCAGCTCGGTCGAGGTGCGGTGTCCTGGCGGCACCGACATCATCGTCGGGAGCGGCTCGGGGGCGGTGGAGCTGCGGGGCCGGCTCGGCGACGCCCGGGTGACCGTCGGCAGCGGGAGCATCTCGGTCGAGGAGGTCGAGCGCCTCGACGCCCGCACCGGGTCGGGATCGTTCGAGGTCGAGACGTGTGCCAGCGACTGCCGGCTCAAGACCGGAAGCGGCTCGATCCACGTCGGGCGGGCGGGGAGCGCCGATCTTGCCACGGGGTCGGGGTCGGTCGAGGCGGAGCTCGTGGAGGGCGCGGTGATCCGCTCCGGCAGCGGTGACGTCGAGGTCGGGTTGTCGGGGCCCGGGCTCGTAGACGTGAAGGCTCACTCCGGCTCGGTCCGGGTGAGCGTGCCGACCGGGATTCGCCCCGCCGCCATGCTGAAGAGCGAGAGCGGCGACGTGCGCTGTGACTACGAGCCCGGCGACGACGGAGAGGTCCGGGTCCGGACGCTGAGCGGCAGCATCCGGATCGCGGAGCGTTGACCACCGCGCCCGATTCGGGCGTGGTCGCGTTCACCGACATCGTCGGGTTCACCCAGTTCACGGCCGAGCAAGGAGACGAAGCCGCGCTCGCACTGCTCGATCGTCAGGACCGCATCGCCCGCGAGACGCTCCCCTCGGGCGCGCGGGTGGTGAAGATGCTGGGCGACGGGCTCCTGCTCTGGCTGCCGGAGCCGGTCACCGCGCTCGAGGCCGGCCTCGTCCTCTCGCAGCGCTTCGAGGACGAGGCGGCGATCGAGGTGCCGTTGTGGGTGCGGATCGGCATGCACTGGGGCTGCCCGACGCGGCGGGGTCACGACCTCGTCGGTCACGACGTGAACCTAGCGTCGCGGATCGCCGACGTCGCGGGACCGGGCGAGCTGCTCGTGTCGGAGGCCGTTCGTGCCCTGGTCGACGGGCGCATCTCCGGCGTGCGGTTCGAAGAGCTCGGCCCGGTGGTGATGAAGGGCATCCCCTCGCCGACCCCACTCTTCCGGGCGACGCGCACCGGGTAACGGACCGCCGCCGACGAAGCTCTAGTGTGCCGCCCGTGTTGCGGCTGGGCGCGGCTCTCATCGGCGTGATGCTCGCACTGTTCGGAGTCGCGTGCTCCTCGGATTCCGCGACCATCAACGCCGAGGAGCTCGAGCGGGACCTCAGGTCGGAGCTGGAGCGGTCAAACCGTGTCAGCTCAATCAGCTGCCCCGACGGCGTGGAGCTCGAGAAAGGTGCCAAGTTCACGTGCTCGGCGAAGATCGAGGGCCAGTCGCAGGTCATCGACGTCGAACTGACGTCCGACGACGACCTCGTCTTCAACGTTCGCCAGTGACTAATTCTGCGAGGTTGCTCCGGCGCGCTCGCGCAGCTGGTACTTCAGGACCTTGCCGCTGGCGTTGAGCGGCAGCTCGTCGACGAACTCGACGGCGCGCGGCACCTTGTAGTTGGCCATTTGCTCGCGGCTCCAGGCGATGATCTCGTCGGCGGTCGTCTCGGCACCGGGACGGAGCACCACGAAGGCCATGCCCACTTCGCCCATGCGCTCGTCGGGGACGCCGATCACCGCGACCTGCGCGATGGCGTCGTTGCGGAGGAGGAGGTTCTCGATCTCGGCCGGGTAGGCGTTGAAGCCGCCCACGATGAACATGTCCTTGCTGCGGTCGGTGATGCGCAGGTAGCCCCGATCGTCCATCACGCCGATGTCGCCGGTGTGGAGCCACCCGTCGGCGTCGATGGCGGCCGAGGTCTCCTCGGGCTCGTCATAGAAGCCGGACATGACGTTGTAGCCCCGGATCACGACCTCGCCGGGCTCGTCCCGGGGGACCTCCTTGCTGTGGTCGTCGACGACGAGGACTTCGACGCCGGGGATGGCGCGGCCGGACGTGGTGGCGATGGTCTCGGGGTCGTCGTCGTACCGGCACATCGTGGCGATGCCGCAGGCCTCGGTGAGGCCGTAGCCGGTGATGATCGTGTCAAAGGTCAGCTCCTCGCGCATGCGCAGGATGAGCTCGACGGGGATGGCGGCCGCGCCCGTCACGGACAAGCGCAGGCTCGTCAGGTCGTACTCGTCGCGAGCCGGGTGGTTGAGGATCGTCTGGTACAGCGTCGGTGGTCCCGGCAGCACGCTGATCCGATCGACGGGGATGCGCCGCAGCACCTGCTCGGCGTCGAACACCGCGTGGGGCATGACGGTCGCGCCCATCATGAGCCCGGACAGCCATCCGGCCTTGTAGCCGAAGGCGTGGAAGAAGGGGTTCACGACGAGGTAGCGGTCGCCCTCCCGGAGCCCGACGACCTCGCTCCAGTCGCGGAACGCCCGCAGGGTCTGCCCGTGCGTGAGCATCGCGCCCTTCGGATGGCCGGTGGTGCCGGAGGTGAAGAGGATGTCGGAGAGGTCGCCGGGCTCGACCGCCAGGGCCTGCTGCTCGGCCACGTCGGCAGGGACGTCGCCGCCACGGGCGAGGAAGTCGTCCCAGCCGATGGTTCCGGTCGGCGGCTGGCCTCGCAGCAGCACGATGGTCTCGAGCGCCGGCAGCTCGGCCTCGACGTCGACCGCGTCGCGCAGCAGCCCGACGTAGTCGGTGCCGAGGAATCCCGTGATCGTCACGAGCGCGCGGGCGCCGCTCTTCCGCAGGATGAACGCGGCCTCGGGCCCCTTGAACCGCGTGTTGAGCGGCACCAGCACCGCGCCCGCCGACTGGAGCCCGAGCGCGGCGACCACCCACTCCCACACGTTCGGGGCCCAGATCGCGACCCGGTCGCCGGGCGCGATGCCGGTGGCGATGAAGGCACGCGCTGCTTCGTCGGCGCGTTCGGCGAGCTCGGGAAAGGTGAGCGTGACATCGCCGTCTACGATCGCCTCCCGTGCGGGGAAGCGCTCGGCGCTGCTGCGGAGCAGGCGGGGTGTGGTCCCCCACTCGAGGTCGCCGCGGACGCCCGTCTCGCTCACCTGCGTCCCCCTCGCCGCGTCTGCCGGAATCTGACGGGGCGTCAGGATATCGCCGGGTTGCCGGGTGAGCGATCAGCGGGCGCTCGTTGCCGTCGACGCGCCGTCCGACGGTGTGGCGATCCTGACGCTCGACCGTCCGGACAAGAAGAACGCCCTGTCGATCGCGCTGCGCGACCAGGTGTCAGATGCGCTCGACGCGCTCGCCGGCGACGCTGCGGTCAAGGTCGTCGTGCTCACGGGTGTGGGCGACGTGTTCAGCGCCGGGTTCGACCTGCGCGAGTTCGAGCAGCCCGAGCTGTCCGACCGTCTGTGGGCATCGAGCGACCGGTTCCATGCGACCGTGCTGCGGTTCCCGCTCCCGCTGGTGGCGGCGGTGAACGGGCCCGCGCTCGCGGGCGGCTTCGACCTCGCGGTGATGTGCGACATCCGGGTGGCTGCCGACACCGCGCGCTTCGCCCATCCCGAGATCGCGTTCGGTGACGTCGTCTACGGGCCGCTCCACGATCTCGTCGGCGGCGCGGTCGCGCGCGAGCTGTGCTTCACCGGTCGGGTGGTCGAGGCCTTCGAGGCCCAGGCGCTGGGACTGGTGTCGGCGGTCGTGTCGGCAGCGGAGCTGATGGACACGGTCGCCATGTACACCGACCACATCGTGCGGGCGCCGCGCGATGTCCTGCTGCGCACGAAGGCCAAGGCCGTCCGCCGCGCCCGCGTCACCGAGCGCGCCACGCTCGACCTCTGACAACGCTCCGGGACGGGTCGCAATTCGAGTGCACGCGGCACCGGCCGCGAGTGAGGATCAGGTGATGGGTGATCTCGAGGCGGATACGAAAGTCGACGGGAGCGACGGCCGGTACCGGGCCGAGCTGTCGCGTGATTGGGAGATCTGGGGACCGAACGGCGGCTACCTCGCCGCGATCGCGCTCCGGGCCGCGGGCGCGCACACCTCACTTCGGCGCCCGGCCACGTTCACGTGCCACTACGTGGGGGTGGCCGAGTTCGACGATGTCGACCTGGCCGTGCGCACGATCAGGGAATCGCGGCGCACGGCATCGGTCGCGGTCTCGATGACCCAGAACGGGCAGCCGATCCTCGAAGCCATGGCGTGGATCGTGGGCGACGTCGACGGGCCCTCGCACCAGGCGGCGCCGCCACCAGAGGTGCCGCGGCCGGACGAGCTGCGGTCGACCGAGGAGCGCCTGGCAGCCTCACCACCCGAAAGTCGTCCCTACCGGCGGTTCTGGAGCAACTTCGACGAGCGACCGGTCCACTGGATCGACGACTGGGAGAACCGGGAGCCCGGCGAGCCCCGATTCTGCTCCTGGTTCCGCTACCAGCCGCGAGCAACCTTCGACGACCCGTTCGTCGACGCCGCCCGCGTCCTCCTGCTCACCGACACGCTGATGTGGCCGGCGGCGGTGCGGGCGTATCGCCCGAGCGACCTCGATTTCTACGCACCCAGCATCGACGTGAGCGCGCAGTTCCACGGCCTCGCGCGCGACTCGGAGTGGCTCCTCTGCGAGGCGCGGTCGCCCTCGGCCCGCGACGGGCTGATCGGCGGCACGGTGGCGGTGTGGGACGAGGCCGCCCGGCTCCTGGCCACCGGCGCGCAGCAGATGCTGTGCCGGCCCGGCCACCTCCTCGCCGGCGGGTGATGCGCGAGGATCGGCCGATGGACCCGGATGCGAAGCTCGCCGAGCTCGGGCTGGAGCTGCCGGCGGCACCGCGCCCGCTGGCGAACTACGTGCCTGCGGCCCGAGCGGGTGACCTGCTGTTCCTCGCCGGCCACGGCCCGATGCGAGGCGACGGCACGCCCGTCACCGGCAAGGTCGGAGGTGCGCTCGACGTCGAGCAGGGGAAGGAGGCCGCCCGCCTCACCACGCTCGGCCTGCTCTCGACCTTGCGGACCGAGCTGGGCGCGCTCGATCACGTCGCCCAGATCGTGAAGGTGGTCGGCATGGTGAACTGCGCGCCCGGGTTCACCGATATCCCAACCGTCATCAACGGGTGCTCCGACCTCCTGGTCGAGGTGTTCGGCGAGCGCGGCAAGCACGCACGCTCCGCGGTGGGCATGGCGGAACTGCCCTTCGACATCGCGGTGGAGATCGAGCTGGTCGCGCGCGTGCGCGCCTGATTCAGGGGATGTAGTTGTCGTGGATGACCCACCACACGCACACGGCTTGCGCGACCACTGCCAGCGTGAACGCCAGCGCGCGCATCGAGGCCCGTGCACGGTGGAGGAGCTCGCCGGCGGCGACGAATGGCGGGAAGCACTCGTTGGCGTACCTCCCGAGCCCGACCATGCCGAGGCCGAGTGACGGTACGAGGTACAGGAGCGTGAACACCGTCCACGACACGGGAATGCGCTTGCGCACGAGGAACAGCGCACCCAACGCCCCCGCCGCCAGGAACAGGTGGGGAAAGACGTAGTCGAAGTCCCACGGCGCCAGCGCGAACGCCTTGATCGTGACTTCGGGCCAGTCCTCCTTGGCGGTGAGGAACACGAGTGGATCGCCCGTGCGCTCCCAGCACACGGCTGACCACCCGAGCACCGCGACGGCCGCCGGGCCGCAGAGCACCAGCGCCCGGCGCCACGATCGCACCGCCACGAGGAGGGCGACGGCGAGAACGACGCCGTTCGGTCGGATCAGGGCGGTGACGACGACGAGCGCGGACGCAGGGACGTCCTTGCGTTCCTCGATCAACACGAATGTCCAGACCGTGGCGGCGAGGAAGATCGACGACGGGTAGATCATCGAGAACACGAACGCGCCGGGAAACAGCGCGATCGCCCACACCGCGAGCCGCGCCGGGCCGTTGCCGGTGTGGCGGCGGGCGATGCGCCAGATCCCGGCCAGCGCCACCAGGAAGACGGCGTGGTTCAGGACTCCGGTCGCTCCACGGTCGGGAAACCCGAGCGCGTCCACCAGCCGGATGATCCCGGGAAACAACGGGAAGAAGGGCCATGCGGTCTGGATCCCGCCGTCGGGTTCGGGACCGTAGCCGTGGCGGGCGATCTGGAGGTACCACGCCCCGTCCCACTTCCCGAAGCCGCTCGGGGCGAACGAGCTGTGGAGGATGGACCCGGCCCCGACGACGAGGATTCCCGAGTAGAGCCGGCTCACCAGCCACGGCACGACGACCTCGCGCAGCGGGAACAGCTCGCCGACCGCGCGTGCGAGTTGCGCGCGTCGCGAGCGAGTGCCGATCGCCATGCGGCTGCGAGACTACGTTGCTCGCTAGCCTGCGACCGATGGCGACCGTCCTGCACGTCGGCTTCAACAAGACGGGAACGACGACGCTGCAGGGCGAGGTCTTCCCGCGGCTCCCCGACACCGCGGTGCTGGGCCCGTTGAACGAGGGCTTCGACCGCTTCCATGTGCTGGCGCGCGAGCTGTGCTGGGCCGACGATGGCACGTACTCGGACACCTCGCTGCGGGCGATGTTCGATGAGACCCGTGCCGGGTTCCGGCGGCTCGTGGTGTCCTTGGAGGACTTCAGCTTCTGGCACCACGGTGGTCGCACCCCGCGGCGACTGCAAGCGCTCCTCCCTGACGCGCGCGTCCTGATCTGTGTGCGCGACCAGCGGACGCTCCTGTACTCGAAGTACGGGGGATGGCTCCGGAAGGGCGGTCCGTTCGGGTTCGCCCGCTACTTGACCAAGCTCGATCCCGGCTGGCTCGCGTTCGACGTCGTCGTCGAGAGCTACCAGCAGGTGTTCGGGGTCGAACGGGTCAAGGTGCTGCCGTACGAGCTCCTGGTCTCGGATCCGTCGCGATATCTGAACGAGCTCAACGCGTTCGTCGCTCCTGATGAGCCTGCTCTCGAACCGGTGCGCATCCCGCACGTCGCGAACCGGGGACTGGCGCCGGCCACTCGGCTGGCGGTGCGGACCGCGAACCGGCTCTTCGTGCGGAGCGTCGACAACCCGCATCCCCCGCTGGCGAAGGTTCCGCGCGGCGGTGCACTCCCGCACACGCTCGAACGGTGGGACTCGCCGGTCTTTCGGAAGCTGCGGGTCCCCCAGAGCCGCCGCGACGGGGAGGTCGCCGAGCGGTACGGAGCGCGCTATGCCGCCAACAACACCCGGCTCGAGCAGCTCACCGGGCTCGATCTGGCTTCGTACGGCTACCTCGTCGCATCGCCGGCGACCGTCATGGCAGCACCGTCGAGCCGCCGGTGACGAGTTCGTCCGCGGTGCGGCGGGTCGTCCCGGCCCTCGCCGTTGTTCCCGCCGATCTCGCCTGAGCAGACGGCTTCGGAGGGAACGAAACGGGCTGCTAGCGAGGGCTTCTCGTACGCGCGAAGCTCGCCCGTACGATTCGCGGCTTCGGGGGAGTGGGGGACACGTTGCGGATTGGACGGGGGCTGGCGCTGCTCGCAGTGGTCGCGCTGCTCGCGGCGGGCTGCGGATCCCGCGTGGGCGGGGGGGATACGACGGTCGCGGCCACCCCAGAGCAAGGGGGCGGCTCGGCCGGTCAGCAGGGTGACGAGGGTGGCGGCGGACCGAAGCAGGGTGGTCCGCCGGCCGATCCCGACGCCCCGTGTGGGCCGGGCGACGCGTCGGGAGCGACCGCGCCGGGGGTCACCAACGACTCCATCACCATCGGCACCATCCAGGACATCGGTGGACCGCGGCCTGGCCTCTTCCAGGGCAACCGCGACGCGATGGTGGCCTTCGTCGCGTACTGCAACGATCTCGGCGGCATCAACGGCCGCGAGCTGGTGCTCGACGAGTTCGACTCCGAGCTCTCCAAGAGTCGCGAGGCCACGCTCCAGGCGTGCGAGGCGGGCGTGCTCGCGCTCGTCGGTGGCGCGTCGGCGCTCGACGGTGGCGGCGCGAATGCGTCGGTGAACGAGTCGGTGTGCGCCGGCATCCCGGATGTCGCCGGCTTCACGGCCGAGCCCCAGCATGCCGGCGCCGTCAACCTCGTGCAGCCGCTCCCGAACCCGCCGGACCAGCTGCAGGTCGGTCCGCAGCGCTACATCCTCGACAAGTACCCGAAGGCGGCCAAGAACGCGGCGATGCTCTTCATCGACGCCGGCGTGTCGAGGTTCAACGCCGAGAAGCGGATCACGGGTTACGAGGACATCGGCTTCGAGTTCGTCTACGAGTCGCCGATCGCCATCAACGAGTTGAACTGGGGCCCCCACGTCGAGCAGTTCCGATCGAAGGACGTGGGCTACTTCAACGTCGTCGCCGAGCTCGCCGACCTGTACCACCTCGAGCAGGAGCTCAAAGCGCAGGGCGTCGAAGTCCAGGTCCCCGAGCACGACCAGTCGGGGTACGACGTCGGCCTCATCGAGGCGGGGGGCGACGCCACCGAGGGGACGTACATCGTCGCGACGACGGTGCCGTTCGAGGAGGCGGACACGAGCCCCGAGATGCAGCGCTACCTCTACTGGCTCGAGCAGACCGACGCCAAGAAGGGCCCGACCGCGCTGGGCGTGCAGTCGTGGTCAGCAGGGCTGCTGTTCGCGACCGCGGCCAAGGCCCTCGGGAGCGACGTCACCCGCGACGGGCTGCTCGAGCAGCTGCACGGCATCAAGGAGTGGGACGGCCACGGCATCCATGCCCTCTCCAACCCCGGCGACAACGGTGTCACCGAGTGCTTCGTCTACTTGAAGATCAAGAACGGCAAGTTCACGCGCGAGTTCCCCGACGAAGGATTCTCGTGCGATCCGAAGAACGTGGTGAAGATCACCGGCGACTTCCCGAAGGGTGCCGGGCGGTGATCATGCGTCCGGCGGGGGCACGCACACAGGGGGGCGGATGGACGAGTTCATCCGGCTGACGATCTTCGGCCTCGTGTCGGCGTCGATCTACTTCGTCGCCGCCAGCGGCCTGGTGCTGACCTACACGACGTCGGGCATCTTCAACTTCGCCCACGGCGCCACCGGGATGATGGCCGCGTTCGTCTACTGGGAGCTGCGGTTCAACCCCGACGGGCCGCAGCTGCCGACCCTGGTCGCGCTGGTCGTAGTCCTCGGTGTGCTCGCGCCGCTGTTCGGGATGGTCGTCGAGCGGGTGCTGATCCGCAATCTGCAGGGCGCTTCGCTGGCGACGACCCTCGTGGTGACGGTCGGCCTGCTCGCCGGGCTCATCGGCCTGGCCCAGACGATCTGGCCGCCGGAGCAGCGACGGTTCCCCGGCTTCTTCGGCGACAGCGGGTTCGAGTTCCTGAACACGTTCATCCGCTGGTCGCAGGCGATCACGATCCTGATCGCGATCGGCGTGGTGATCGCGCTGCGGCTGCTCCTGTACAACACCCGGGCCGGGGTCGCGATGCGCGCCGTCGTCGACAACCGTGACCTTGCCGCGCTCAACGGCGCGCCCCCGAGCCGTGTGAGCTCGATGAGCTGGGCGATGGGATCGTCGCTGGCGGCGCTGGGCGGCATCCTGCTCGCCCCTGTGATCTCGCTCGAGATCATCGCCCTCACGCTGCTGGTCGTGAACGCGTACTCGGCGGCGATGGTCGGCCGGCTCAAGAGCCTGCCGCTCACGCTCCTGGGCGCGGTGATCCTCGGGCTGCTCACGCAGTACGAGCCCAGCTACCTGCCGCGCGTCTTCTCCGACGATCGCCTCCCGGACTGGTTGACCGGCCTCAACGTCTCGGTTCCGGTGATCATGCTGTTCGTCGTGCTGCTGATCCTGCCGGCGGCACCACTCCGGGGCGCACGGTTGCGCAAGAGCGCCCGCATCCGGGTGCCCGGCCTGCGCACGTCGATCGTCGGCGGCGGGTTGTTGGTGGCGGCGGCGTTGGTGGCGTCGGGCTTGCTCGGCGATCAGGACCTGCGTCGGGTCGGCGAGGGACTTGCGCTCGGCATCATCATGCTGTCGCTCGTTCCGCTGACCGGGTATGCCGGGCAGGTCTCGCTGTGCCAGTTCATGCTGGCGGGTGTCGGCGCGTTCGCCATGGCGAAGGTCGGCGAGACCGGCTCGCCCCTCGGGCTCCTCGCTGCGGTGGCGCTCGCGGCCGCGGTGGGCGCCATCATCGCCCTCCCGGCGCTGCGACTGCAGGGCCTGTACCTCGCGCTGAGCACGCTGGCGGTGGCGGTGCTGGCCGACAACATGTTCTTCCCGCAGCGCGAGGTGTTCTTCTCGGGAACGATCCCGATCGGGCGGCTCGACCTCGGGTTCGTCGACTTCAGCAGCGACAGCGCGTACTTCGTGTTGCTGGCGATCGCGTACGCGCTGGTCGCGATCCTGGTGTTGTCGGTGCGGCGGGGCGAGCTCGGGCGGCGCCTGCTCGCGATGCGGGACAGCCCGGCGGCGTGCGCCACGCTCGGGCTCGACCTCACGCGCACCAAGCTCACGGTGTTCGCGCTCTCGGCCGCCATCGCCGGGCTCGGTGGCGCGCTCTATGGCGGCCTGAAGGTCACGGTCGGGCCCACCGACTTCCAGATGGTGCTCGGGCTCCCGATCCTGCTGCTGGCGGTGCTGGGCGGGATCGCCACGGCCAGCGGGGCGCTCGTGGGTGGGCTCTTCTTCTCGCTGCTGCTGATCATCTCGGACGAGGTGTCGGCGCTCGACTGGCTGGTCTTCATCGGGCCCGGACTGGTCGGCGTCACCCTCGGGCGCAACCCCGACGGCCTCGTGCCCACGGTCAGCGCACGGCTGCACGGGCTGCGCGACCGGCTGCGAGGCCGGGCCGAGCCCTCGGCGGCGCCGTCACCCCGCCGCATCCTCGACGGCCTGGGCCCCGACGTGCCAGTCGGCGCGCCCCTCGCCCCCGAGCAGCTGCGGGCGCTCGACGACGCGCTGGGCATCGGTGCCGTCGACGGCGGCCGGCAGGGCGCGGGCGAAGCCAAGGAGGTGGGTTCAGGTGCCGCTCCTCGGGGTTGAAACAGCATCGGTGTCGTTCGGAGGTTTGCAGGCGCTTCAGGACGTCGACCTCGGGGTCGAGCCGCGTTGCATCACCGGGCTCATCGGTCCCAATGGCGCCGGCAAGACCACCTTGTTCAACGTGATCTGCGGGCTCCAGCCGACGACCCGCGGCCGGGTCGTGCTCGACGGCGACGACGTCACCAAGCTCAAGGCGCATCAGCGGGCTCGCCGGGGACTGGGGCGCACGTTCCAGCGACTGGAGGTGTTCGGGTCGCTGACGGTCCGCGAGAACGTGCGCACCGCGGCCGAGATCCGGCGGCGATGGTCGCACGACAAATCGAATCCGGCTGCGATCGCCGACGAGCTGGTGGAGCAGGTCGGGCTCGGGCCGGTTGCGGACGAGCAGGTCGACACCCTCTCGACCGGGACCGCCCGCCTGGTCGAGCTGGCGCGCGCCCTCGCGACGCGGCCCCGGGTGCTGCTGCTCGACGAGCCTTCGTCCGGTCTCGACGAGCACGAGTCGGAGGCCTTTGCCGACCTGTTGCTCGAGCTGACGCGCGACGGGCTGGCGATCCTCATGGTCGAGCACGACGTTCCGTTGGTCATGCGCGTGTGCTCGAACATCCACGTGCTCGACTTCGGCAAGCTCATCGCGGTCGGGCCGCCCGACGACATCCAGGCCAACCAGGCGGTGCAGGAGGCCTACCTCGGCAAGGCCGGAGCCGACGATGCCGCCTGACGGCGCGGGCGCCGCACCGGTGCTCGAGCTCTCGGGGGTACGCGCCGCGTACGGTCGCATCGAGGTGCTGCACGGTGTCGACCTCGCGGTCGGCGCGGGCCAGGTGTTCGCGCTGCTCGGGCCCAACGGCGCCGGCAAGTCGACCACGCTGAAGGTGATCAGCGGCCAGCTTCCGATCACCGGCGGACAGGTCTGCTTGACCGGCCGGGTCGTGAACGGCGCCGTGCCCGAGCGTCTCGCGCAGGCGGGTGTCTGCACCATCCCGGAGGGGCGCGGCATCTTCCCCAGCCTCACCGTGCGCGAGAACCTCCAGATGATGACGTTCAGCGGTCGGCCTCGTTCGATGATCGAGGAGCAGGCCTACGCGCGGTTCCCTCGGCTTCGGGAGCGGCGGCGCCAGGTCGCGGGCACGATGTCGGGTGGTGAGCAGCAGATGCTGGCGATGGCGCGCGCGCTCACCACCGATCCGGCGCTCCTCCTCCTCGACGAGCTCTCGATGGGGCTGGCGCCCTTGATCGTGGACGAGCTGTACGAGATCGTCGGTCAGATCGCGCGGGAAGGGATCTCGATCCTCGTGATCGAGCAGTTCGCCGCCACCGTGCTCGCGGTGGCAGATGTCGCCGGGATCATGCTCCAGGGCCGGGTGGTGCAGGTCGGGACCCCGGATGAGATGCAAACGGCACTTTCGGGCGCGTACCTCGGCGGTGGGGGGTAGGAAATGGCGATGGATACCGAGATCGGTGGGCGGACATTCGACGATGACGCCGACGCGGCGGCGACCAGCGCGGGAGAGGAGGCGTCGCCCCGGATGGCGGAGTTCGAGCGTCAGGTCGCGGCGCTCCGCCTGCGGGGCCAGAGCGGCAGCTTCGAGACCCGACTGCTGTACCTGGGGATCGCGCTGCTGGGCCTGGGGCTGCTCATGGTGGGCGTGGCCTGGTTCCGCGCCTCCGACACCACGGTGCAGCACGAGCAGATCGACTATCTGATCTCGGGTGGCATCGGAGGCATCGGCGTCACGTTGATCGGGGCTGCGATCTACCTGCGCATCTCGATCACGCGCTACCTCCGGCTGTGGCTCGTCCGCCTCCTCTACGAGCAGCGCGCCCAGACCGACCGCACCATCGACGCCCTCGAGCGCATCGAAGCCGTCCTGCGCGAGCGTCCGTCGTAGTCCCAACGTGAGCGGGTCACTCGGCGGGCTGGCTGCCGGCCACGGCCCGACGCGCGTGTACGGGCGGGGTTACGGGGCCGGCTCCTCCTCCAGTTCGCGTTGCTCGGCCCTGTCACCCCCGCCCTCGGCGCGTTGCCCGGGGAGTATTCCGTCCCTCCGAGCGTCGCTATTCCGGTCGAGGTTCGAGGACCTCGAGGCGGTCGTCGATCTTTGTGATGCCGTCGGTGCGCTCGGCGATGCGCAGCGCGACCTCGCGGATCCCGGGATCGATCAGGCCCGTCAAGATGGCCACGCCATCGCGGACTCGCACCTCGAGCCCGACGGCGCGCCGGGTTCGGTGGTCACCGAGCAACGCGAAGCGCAGGCGTCCTTCCACGATCACGTCGTCGGTGTTGCCGGCGATCACGTTCTGTACCGCGCGCACGCCGTAGGCGGTCCAGTCGACGACCTCTTCGCGGTTCTGCCACGCCCAGTAGGCGAGCGCGGTCCCGGCAGCCACCACCTGTTCCTTCAGCAGCCGGCGCGCGAGTGACGGGACGAGCGACATGACGGGAGGCTACCGATAGGGTGACGCCGTTCGGGCGATCAAAGGGGTTCTCATGCCGATCGACCTCCAAGCGCTGGTCGCACCCGGGCACACCGCGCTCGTGCTCCAAGAGGTGCAGAACGGCACCGTCGGCGAGCCGTCGGCACTCCCGGTGCTGGCGGCCGAAGCGGCCAAGGTTGGGCTCGTCGACAACTGTGCCCGGCTGGCGCGGGCGGCGCGCGCTGTCGGTGTGCAGGTCGTGCACTGCACCGCGCACACACGCGACGACGGTCGCGGCGCAAATCGCAATGCCCGGTTGTTCATGGGCGTCCGGAAGTCGCCGGTGCGGTTGACGCCGGGAAGCGCCGCGGTCCAGCCGCCCGACGAGATCGGCGTCGATCCGGACGACCTCGTCCTGCCGCGCTACCACGGGATCGGTCCCATGAGCGGCACCGAGCTCGACCCGATCCTGCGCAACTTCGGGGCGACGACCATCGTCGGCGTCGGCGTGTCGCTGAACGTCGGCATGCAGAACTTTGCCTTCGACGCCGTCAACCTCGGCTATCAGTTCGTGATGCCGCGCGACGCGGTCGCCGGCATCCCTGCGGAATACGGCGTACAGGTCCTCGAGAACACGCTGAGCCTGGTGGCGACTCTGACGACGACCGACGACGTCGTCGCGGCATGGAAGCAGGGGTAGCTGGCTCAGCCCCTTCGGCTCGACTCGAGCCGTCGACCCACCTGGCTGCGCCCGATCCGCCGACCGGCCCATGGGTCCCGCCCGCCGGCGCGTTCGGTGATCCGGGCGGCCGCGTCACGCACCGCTTCACCTTGGTGCGCCAGCTCGTCGTAGGTGATGCCGCGCCGGAACGCGAGGAGGCCCAGGAGCAGGTCGGGGCGTCCACCACGGTCGAACGTGGGCGCGGTCACGAAGGTCACGTCGAACTTCCGGTTCGGACGGAGGTCGCGCGCGACGTAGTAGCGATCGGCCAGGTTCGAGACCATGTTGGCGATCGCGTCGGCGGCCGATGGCGGGATGTCGTGCCCGTCGAGCCCCGCGAGCACGGTCAGTGCTCCCACGGAGACGTCGCTCATACGCTCGACCCAGTACCCGAGTCGCCGTGACGTGTCGACGACGGCGCGGATGTGACCCAGGCTCGCGTCCATCGACACCTCCGGGTAGTCGGCGAGCCATTGTTCGATCTCCTCGTCGCGCAGCCAGGCCGCGAACACGAGCCCGCTGGGAGGGGTGTACGGGTAGCGCTGGCCCGCTTGGATCATGCGATCCAGCTCGCGCTGCGGGCCCGTTCGCTCGAGCAGGACGATCTTGTCGTCGACCAACGCGGAGACGCTCGTGGGGACGCCGAGCTCACGGTTGAGGCGATGCATCTCGGGACGGGCGAAGGCGAGCGACGTGAACGCGTCCGACGCGGCGCGGCCCAGGCCGAGCAGCGCGGGGCCGAGCGTGTAGGTCTTGGCTTCTTCGTTCCGAACCAGGTACCCGGCACGCGTCAGCTCCCCCGCGATGCCGAGGGCGGTCGCCTTGCTCATGTCGAGCCGGCGCGCCAGCTCGGTCAGGGTGACACCGTCACGCGGCTGGGTCGCCAGCAACTCGAGCACTCGGGTCACGCGTTCCGTCGGCGGCGATCGACGTTCCACTCCGCAACTCCTCGACCAGGGCTCCTTGACGGGGCGCACCCGGCCGGGCCACGCTAGTTCTTTGCAACGGACGGTTGCAATATTGGAACGAAGCAGGTCGCGGGGACGGTGCCAGTGCGGATCGCACGATCTGATATAGCGTCAGATTCCGTGGGGGTGGGGGGCACCGCCAGCATTGCCGTCAACGGCGAGACATCAGCAGCCGCGACGCGGGTGCTCGAGCTCGCGGACGTGAGCGTCCACTTCGGTGGGATCGCCGCCCTCACGGATGTCAGCCTCGACGTGCACGCGGGCGAGATCTGCGGGCTCATCGGCCCCAACGGCGCCGGCAAGACCACGTTGTTCGACGTCGTCTCGGGCGTGCGCACCCCCGATCACGGGCGCGTGCACCTCGACGGGCGCGACGTCACCTCGTGGACCGCCGTCCGGCGGGCCCGCAGCGGGCTGCGGCGCACGTTCCAGCGGGTGCAGACCTTCGGCTGGCTCTCGGTGGCCGACAACGTGCTGGCGGCACTCGAGTGGCGCGGGGGCGGCGGGGGCATGCCTGCCGATCTGCTGGGCCTTCCCGTGCGACGCCGCCGGGAGCGGGAGCGACGGGCGCGCGTCCACGAGGTGCTCGAACTGTGCGGGCTGGGCGGGGTCGCCGATCATCCTGTGAGCTCGTTGCCGATCGGGCTCGCCCGCATGGCGGAGCTGGCGCGCGCGATCGCCGATCGGCCCCGCCTGCTGTTGCTCGACGAGCCGACGTCGGGCCTCGACGACACCGAGGTCCGCCGCCTCGGTGAGCGCATCCACGAGATCCGGCTCGAGGAGTCGTGCGCGGTGCTGCTGGTCGAGCACGACGTGAGCTTCGTCATGGGTCGCTGCGACCGCATCGTCGTCCTCAACCTGGGCGAGATCCTCGCGATCGGGAGCCCGCAGCAGATCCAGAACGACGTCGCCGTGCGCACCGCGTATCTCGGCGAAGTGGAAGCAAGTGAAGTCAAAGCCAACGTCAACAACGGGGGGAGCTGACGTGAAGTTGAGGAGATGGTTGACGGTGATGACCGCCGCGGCGGTGGCGCTGGCGTTCGCGATCAGCGGCGCCGGCGCGAGCGCACCGGCGGCAGGTGGCGGTTCGACCCGCGGCGTGACCGACGACTCGATCAAGGTCGGCGGGCTACTGCAGAACGCTTTCTTCATGGGCGCCGACGTCGGCGCCGAGGCCCGCTTCAAGATCGAAAACGATAAGGGCGGCGTCTTCGGGCGCCAGATCGACTTCATCGGCGTCCGTGACGACGGCGGCGACAACGCCCAGGACGCTGCGGAGGGACGGGCGCTCGTGCAGGAAGACGAGGTCTTTGCCGTCGTGCCGGTGATCACGCCCGCGCTGAGCGCAGGCGACTTCTTCCTGCAGAACAAGACGCCATTCTTCGGCTGGGGGATCGCGGCCGGGTTCTGCGACAACCCCGCCGGGTTCGGATTCAGCGGCTGCCTGACGCCGCCCGACCCGAAGGTCGCCGGTGGGGCGTGGGGCGAGATGATCAAGCAAGCCCTCGGCGGCAGCGCGAGAGGCAAGACCGCGGCAGTCATCTCCGAAGACAACGACTCGGGCGAGGTCGGTCACAAGGTGATCGCGGCGTCGGCGAAGGCGGCCGGGTTTAGGGTCGTCTACTCGAAGAACCCGGTCCCGCCCCCGCCCGCGGCGGCACCCGATCCCACGCCCTTCGCCAACGACATCCTGACGAGCAACCGGGGCGAGGCGCCCGACGTGGTGTTCGTGGTGACGTCGTTCTCGAACGTGACGCTGCTCCAGAACAAGCTGCTCGAGCTGGGCTACGACGGAGTGCTGACGAACGCGGTCGGCTACGACCCTCGCATCGCATCGCAGTTCGTTGGCTCGAGTGTCTACATCCAATTCAACGCGTACGAGTCGGTCGACGAAGGCAACACCAACATGCAGGAGATCATCGACAACATCCGCGCCGTCGACGCCGACATCCCGCTGACCCAGCCGCTGCTGTCGGGCTACCTGTCGGCCGACATCTTCGTGAAGGCGCTGAAGGCCACCGGCAAGAACCTCACGGCCGAGAGGTTCCTGGCGACGGCCAACAAGATGAAGTACTCGTACAAGGACGTCACGTCCCCGATCAAGTACCCGAGGGCGCATTCGCTCGGCGGGCAGTGCGGAACGCTGGTCGAGAGCGACGGCGCGAACTACACGATCCGCGTGCCGTACAAGTGCTACAAGCCAGTGAAGATCACGGGATAGGCGAGGACGCGCCCGGGATCACGAGGACACCACCGTGGAGAAGCTTCTCAACCTCGTGATCTCGGGCGCGGTCGCCGGCGCCATCTACTCGATCATGGCGTCGGGCCTCGTACTGACGTACCAGACCTCGGGCATCTTCAACTTCGCGCACGCGGCGGTGGCGTTCTCCACCGCGTTCCTCTTCTTCGAGCTGAACCAGCCGACCGCCGACGGTGGGCTGGGCTGGCCGATCGTGCCGGCGGCGCTGGTGTCGATCCTCGTGTTCGCGCCGCTGCTGGGGTTGCTCCTCGACCGGCTGCTGCTGCGGCGGCTGTCGGCCGCGCCCGTCTACGCCCGCATCGTGGGCACGATCGGCCTGCTGGTGGCGCTGCCGGCGGCGGCCCTGTTCCTGGTCGAGACGCTGTGCAACAAGGTGCTCGACCTCGGGCTGCCGACTCCCCAACCGGGGTTCCTACCCCCGGGACTCGGACCGGATCCGAGCGAGGTCGTCTGGCGTCCGGTGACCGGCGTGGCGATCAACTCCGATCAGCTCGCGGTGTTTGCCGCCGCCGCCGCCGCCGCGGTGCTGCTGTGGGTGGTGATGCGCCGGACACGGATCGGGCTGGAGATGCGGGCGGGCGTGGACCGGCGCGAGCTCGCCGGCCTGCGCGGCGTGAACGCGGCGCGCACGTCGGCGGTGGCGTGGACGCTGACGATGGTGCTCGCCGGGTTGGGCGGCGTGCTGATCGCGCCGCTGCAGGGCCTGTTCGACGTCACCTACACGTTCGTGGTGCTGGGCTCTCTCGCCGCCGTCGTGCTGGCGGGGTTTCGCTCGATCCCGCTGGCGTTCGCCGGCGGCCTGCTGCTCGGCATCGTACAGAACCTCGCCTTCGGCTACGCCCCTGACTTCCTCACCGACATCTCCGGCTTCCTGTCGGCGATCCCGTTCATCCTCACGGTGCTGTTGCTGATCCTGATGGGTCGCGACCGGTCCCGGGCGGCAGGGTCGATGTCGGAGGAAGCTCCGCCCGAAGACCACCGCGCCGGCCTCCCGACATGGCGAAGGCTGCTCCCGTGGGCGATCGCGGTGGGCGCGCTCGTCGTGTTCGAGCTCTGGTTCGCCAGCGACTTCTGGGCCTTCCTTGTCGCCAAGGGCCTGGTTCTGGGGATCGTGTTCCTCTCGTTCGTGGTGATCACCGGGATCGGCGGGATGGTGAGCCTGAGCCAAGCGACGTTTGTGACCGCCTCGGCGTTCATGGTGGGGTTCCTCGTCAACCACGAGTGGGGCTTCAGCCTGCCGGTCGTCATGCACGGCGGCCGCACCAGCTTCCTCGTCGCGGTGATCGCCGGAACCGTGCTCGCGGCACTGATGGGCGCGCTGATCGCGATCCCGGTCCGGCGGCTGGGCGCGCTCGCACTCGCGCTGGCGACGCTGTCCATGGCCTTCGTCGCCGAGCTGACCGTGTTCCAGCTCGACGACGTGCGCAACGGGTCGCGGGGGTGGGCGGTCCCGCCGATCGACCTCACAACCTTCGAGACGAGCATCCCGCTGGGCCCGTTCGACTTCACCAAGTCGCGGCACATGGCGATGCTGGCGCTGTTGTGCTTCGGGGTCATCACGTTGCTCATCTACAACCTGCGGCGGTCGCCGACCGGCCGCGCCATGCTGGCCGTGCGCAGCTCCGAGGTCGCGGCCCGCACCGCCGGGATCACACCCGGACGGGCGAAGATCACGCTGTACGCGTTCTCGGCTGCGATCGCCGGCTTCGGCGGCGCGCTGCTGGCGGTCGTGAACAGCCCGGTGAACGACAAGACGACACCAGCGCTGATCGGGCTCATCTGGCTTGCGGTCACGGTGACGTTCGGCATCCGGCGTCCGGGGGGCGCGCTGCTGGCCGGGCTCGCCTTCGCCGCCTTCACCGACGTGCTGAAGACGATCACGGGGTGGGCCTTCATGCCGACCTGGGCGGAGGAGCTCACCGCCTCCCCCCGGCTGGCGGCCGTGCTGTTCGGCCTGGGCGCGATCAACCTGGCCAAGAACCCGGACGGCGTGCTCGCGCTGGCCGGCATGCAGCGGCTGGAGAAGCGGCGCAAGCGCGAGCAGGCGGCGCGTGAGCGCGAGATCGCACGCGAGCTCGAGATCGCACGGGAGCTCGAACCGGAAGCGCCCCCGGTGGTCACGGTCGAGGCCCCGGTCGGCGCCGGAGTCACCGCGCCGTCACCCGACGGGGCGTTCGGTCCCGACGGCACGACCCCGACCGCGCTCAGGTTCGAAGGCATCGTGGCCGGCTACGGCGAGGTGCGGGTCCTGCACGGCGTCGACCTCGTCGTGCCGCGGGCCAGGGTCGTCACGCTGCTGGGTGCCAACGGCGCCGGGAAGTCGACACTGTGCGCGGTGGCGGCGGGGATACTGGCACCTCTCCATGGGCGCGTCGTGCTCGATGGCACCGACGTGACCGCCGAACCCCCGTTCCGGCGCGCCCGGCGCGGGCTGCTGCTGGCGCCCGAAGCGCGTGGGATCTTCCCGTCACTCACGGTCGATGAGAACCTCCAGATGCTGCTGCGGTCGTCCGACGAACGAGAGCGCGCATACAGCCGATTCCCGTTGCTCGCCGAGCGCCGTCGGCAGCCGGCGGGCCTGCTGTCGGGGGGCGAGCAGCAGATGCTGGCGTTGGTGTCCTCGCTGGTGCGGCCACCCGACGTGTTCATCGGCGACGAGCCCTCGCTCGGGCTCGCGCCGCTCGCCGCCGAGCAGGTGTTCCAGGCGCTCGACGAGCTTCGGCAACTGGGCACGTCGCTCCTGCTCGTCGAGGAGAAGGCGCGCGAGGCACTCGCGCTCGCCGACATCGTGGCCGTCATGGAGCTCGGTCGCATCGTGTGGACGGGGACCCAGGAGGAGGCCGACGCCGACCGCCTGGCCTCGTCGTACCTCGGCGTGGAGGTGTAGGAACTCCGGGTGCGTCGCACCTTCCCGGTCGTCGTCCTGATGGTGGTCGCCGGGCTGCTCGTGCCGTTCACGTTGATCGGCGTCTGGGCTCAGCGCGTCCTCCTCGACCGCAGCCACCTCACCGCGCTGTCCGACGAGCTGCTCGCGAGGCGAGCGGTTCGGGTCGCGCTCGCCGACGAGATCGTTGCCCAGCTCGAGATGCAGTTGCCCGAGCTGGATCAGCTGCAGGGGACCGTCCAGCCGGTCGCCGTCCGTGCCCTGGACACCCCGGCGTTCGACACCGACTTCAACGAGGCGTTGGCGCAGGTCTACAAGCAGCTCGATGCCGGCGACACCACGATCACGTTGAACCTCGATCCCAGCCTGAAACTGGTGCGCGCCCGGCTCGAGCCGATCGCGCCTGAACTGGCCGGCGACCTCCCCAGCGGCTCGCAGATCTCCGCGATCACGCTCGTGCGCCGAAGCGATTGGCCCGTCGTCTGGGGCGCGGTGTCGGCGGCATCGGGTCTGTGGCTGCCGGCGCTGCTCCTCGCGCTCGTGTGTTTCGCCGGCGCGGTGCTGCTGGCGCGCCGGCGGCTGCGTGCCCTCGGGATCGCGGGAGTAGTCGCCGCGGGGGTGGCGCTCGTGCTGTTCGTTGCGCTGGTGATCGTCGAGCACATCGCCGACCGGACGATCGAATCCGGTGTCGACGAGAGCGCCTTCGAGGCGACATGGGATGTGGTCACGCGCGAGCTGCGGAATTCGGTCCTCGTGACGCTGGCGATCGGGCTGCTTTTGGCGACGGCCGCGGCCGCGGCCGCGCTGGTCGCGGCGCGCCGGGACGCGTCTTCTGACGGACCGTCAGGTTCGCTCTAAGCTCGCTGCATGCCCGAGATCCCGAAGATCATCTCCGTCGACGACCACGTGGTGGAACCGGCCGACGTCTGGCAGAAGCGGCTCCCGAAGAAGTACCTCGACCGGGCCCCCCGGGTGGAGCGCGACAAGGCCACGTTCAACTTCGAGGGTGGCGTCTTCTCCTACGAGCGCGGCGTCGAGGACGGCGAGTGGTGCGACTGGTGG
>JAPSGP010000566.1 GCA_031177445.1 Acidimicrobiia bacterium | reverse complement strand
GTCGTCCTCTGGCACGTCCTCACCACCGCCGAACAGCACCGGGATCAGCGCCAGCGCGATCTCGTTCGCGGTCTGTGACCCGTCCGGTGCGGCCTGCAGGTTGGTGAGGATGATCATCGAGGCTACGTTCCCTCGGTGCGGGCGTCGATGCGTCTCAACGAAGGAGCGTGACGAGCACGGTGACGGAGACGATGCTGACGAGCGTCGAGACGACCATGACCTGCGTCACGAACACGGGGGCGAGCGCGATACTCGCTCTTCTTCGATCACCACGACCCCGACAAGGTCAGCTGGCTCAACAGCGGCAAGGATCGGGCCCAGTGCTCGTTAGCCTCCCCCCTCGCCCACCAACCAACGAGCCACTCCCAGATCACTGACCAACCACGAACCAAGGACCGAGCGCGAGTTGCGTCGTTACGCTGCGCGTCGTGGGAGCCCCGCTCGCCAGGACCGATCTAACCAGCCGGCGCACGCGGGTCGTCGCGCAGGCCATGCTCCACGGCTTGGACCTCTACGAGCGGCTGACCTCGCGGCTGCTCGTGAGCGTGACGGCTCCGGTCGACGATCCCTTCTATCGCCAGCCCGAGGACCTGGACGCGCTCAGCCCGGGCGAGGTGCTCGCCGCTCGGCCCGTCCAAGTCCGAGCCGCCCGCCGCCGGATCCAGGCCGACGCCTGGCAGGTGAAGTTCCGCTCCACCGACAGCAGCGGTGCTGCGGCGTCGGGGGTCACGACCGTCATGATCCCCCGGCGGCCGTTCAACGGGCCGGTCCGGCCGCTGCTCTCCTATCAATGCGCCATCGACAGCCTGGGCGCGAGCGCCGATCCGTCCTACACGCTGCGGCGCGGCACCCTCTGGGAGCTTCCTTTCATGGTCCTGGCGCTCCGCCGAGGGTGGGCGGTCGTCACCACCGACCACAACGGACCGCAGCACGCCTGCTTCGCATTGCCGCTGGTCGGCCGGTTCGTGCTCGACGGAATTCGGGCCGCGATCGCCTTCGAGCCCGCCGGCTTCGACGCCGCTACGCCGATCGGCCTTTGGGGCTACTCGGGCGGAGCCCAAGCCACCCTCTGCGCCGCGGAACAACTGCCCGCTTACGCGCCGGAGCTGAACCTCGTGGGCGCCGCCGCCGGCGCCGTCGGCGTCGACGCCGTCTCATCGCCCCAGATGTTCGAGGACGCCAACCTCCTCAGTGGCGTTCCGTTCGGTGCGGTCATCGGCATCAGCCGCGGGTTCCCAGACGTCGACCTGCTCGGCGTGCTCACTCCCCGGGGTCGGGCCATGGTGGCGGCGGCGACCGACATGACGAGCGAGCAGCTCGTGATGACCTTTCCCTTCGTCCGCTGTAGCGACTACCTGACCGTGCCGAGCGTGCTCGAGATCCCGGGGATGCGCACTGCGTTCGAGGCGTGCCGGCTCGGTCAGGTCACGCCCCCGATGGCGATGCACCTGTACCACGCCGTGCACGACAAGTATCCGCCCATCGCCGACGTCGACAAGCTCGTCGAGAAGTACCGTCGTGAAGAGGTCGACGTGACCTACCGCCGGTTCAGGTTCGGTGGTCACGTGACCACTTCGTTCGCCGGCGCGCCGGGCGCACTCCGATTTCTGAGCGAACGATTCGAGAGCCCAGTCACTGGACGCTGAGCCACGCGCAAGGCGCCGCGTGTCTGCGGAAGCGTTCGTCGATCGTCGTCCCGCCGATGTCGGTCGTTCTGGTGGAGGGAAATCTTGCTCGTTAGCGTGGGAAGGCTGCAGATAGGAAGCTCAGGCGCCCAATTCCGTCAAGGGCTACCGAGTTCTGTCGGCAACCCACCCACCCAACCCACTCATGTGATGTCGCGAGACATCGTGGACATGTCCTGAGAGACA
>JAPSGP010000565.1 GCA_031177445.1 Acidimicrobiia bacterium | reverse complement strand
ACGAGCAGCGACAGGCCCGCCAGCTCGACGAGACCCATCGCAGCTTCGGTCCGCATGCGCGTCTCGAGCGCGCCGACGTTGTCGGGCGTGTTCGCGCCCACGGGAACCACGTGGCACGTGGCCGAGAGCGCGGCGGGCACGTCGATCCCACCGAGGCCGCGCAGCAGCCGGTGGATCGCGCCCACGCTGAGCTGATTGTCGGCGAGCTCGACGACCAGCGCCATGATGAAGCTCGCCCCCGCGTCGGCGACGCCGGCCGCGGCCCGCTCGTCGCGGTATGTGCACGCGGTCTCGAAGCGATGGTGCCCGTCGGCGAGCACCAGCGGCGACTCGCCGATCGCGCCGCGTACGGCGTCGAGCTGGGAGACATCATCGAGCGCGAACAGCTCGTGCCGGACGCCCTCGTGGTCGACGCACGACGCCAGTGGGGGCGAAGCCGGCTCCACCAGCCGGGTCAGACCGGGAGTCAACGACAAACCCCAGATGGGATCGAGGTTCGCACGCGTCGCCTGCAACAGCGCCAGCCGGTCGCTCTTGGCCTTGGGCATCGTGCGCTCGTGCGGCAACACTCCTTCGGCGGCCGCGCCGACGATCGCCGAGTTGCCGCCGGGCAGCTGGAGCGCGCCCAACACCCCGGTGGTGGAGCGAGACTGCCCTGCGGCATCGGCGAAGACCATGCGGTAGCCGTAGAAGCGGGGGTGGTCGTCGACCGCGAGCACTCCCGTCTCACGCCATCGCTCCAGCGACAATGCCGCCGCGCGATAGCGATCGGTCCCGTCCGCAGCCTCCCGCGGGAGGATCAGGTGGACGGAGTTGTGCTCGTCGGCGGCTTCGAGTGACTCACGCCGCTCCTCGTCGATCACGTCGTAAGGTGGAGCGGTCACCGCGCTGAGGTCCGGAGCCTCGACCGCGGGAGCGAGCCGGTAGCGGATCCCGCGGAAAGGATGAAATTCGGGCACGTCGTGGTTGCACCTTCGTCGGGGCCGCGATTGTCGCACGAGGCGTGCGCAGCGCCACAAAAGTCCTGCCCAGACCGGAGAACCGAGCGTACCGATGACCGAGAACCGCAGCGTCGCCGCCTACGAGGCGTTCCAGAAGGGGAGTGAGCTGCTCGCGGCGTCGTCGCCGCACGCCGCGATCGTGCCTCTCGAGCGGGCGCGCGACCTCGAGCCCGACCAGGGATCGATCCGCGAGGTGCTCGCCCGCGCCTACTTCCGTGCCGGGCGCTTTGCCGAGGCACGAGCGGAGTTCGCGCGCGCGGTGGAGATCGACCCCGTCAACGACTATGCGCTGTTCGGCCTCGGGCTGTCCTGCCTGCGCCAGGGCGACCGCGAAGCCGCCCGCCGCCCGTTGAAGTTGGCGGTGGCGATGCGGCCGGACCAGGAGGACTACCGGGCGGCACTGGCCAAGGCCGGGCTCGCCGCGACCGACCGCGAATGACGGTTCGACGATGAGCGTGCCCGCCGGGAACGACATCCTCGGCGCGTCGAACCGGTCCGCGGGGGCAATCCCGGTCGTGTGCTGCGATCTCGACGGCGTGCTGTGGCGAGGCGACGAGCCCGTGCCGGGGTCGGCCGAGGCCATCTCGCAGCTGCGTGCCGACGGGGTCCGGGTCGCGTTCCTGAGCAACAACTCGAGTCATGCCGTGAGCGAAGTCGTCGAGAAGCTCGGCCGCGTCGGCGTCCCGACCGCTCCCGAGGACGTGCTCACGAGCGCGTTGGCGGCGGCCGAGCTCCTACGCGGGGATCTGCCTGCGGGCGCGCGGGTGCTCGTGTGCGCCGGGAACGGAGTCGTCGAGGCACTCGAGCACGCCGGGCTCACTCCGGTGCGGGAGCCACCGGCGGTCGCGGTGGTCGTGGGATCGCACCGCGC
>JAPSGP010000278.1 GCA_031177445.1 Acidimicrobiia bacterium | reverse complement strand
AGGCCCCGGCAGCGTTCGACATCCCGCCCGCCAAGCGTTAGTCGCGGAAGTTGGTGAACTGCAGCGGGATGCCGAAGTCGGACTCCCGCAGCTTGGCGATCACCGCCTGCAGGTCGTCACGCTTCTTGCCCTGGACCCGGAGCTGGTCGCCCTGGACCTGGTGGCCCACGCCCTTGAGCCCGAGGCCCTTCACGAACTTGCCGATCTCGCGCGCCTTCTCGTCGGAGATGCCCACGTTGAGCGTCACCGTCTGGCGCACCGCGCCCTTGGCGGCCTCCTCGATCTTGCCGTACGACAGCGCCTTCAGCGACACCTTGCGTTTCACCAGCTTCTCCTCGAGCACCTGGGTCAGCGCCCGCAGCCGGTCCTCACTCGCGGTGTGGAGGTCGATCGACTTGTCGCCCAGCTCGATCGTGCTGTCGGTCCCCTTGAAGTCGAAGCGCGTCCCGACCTCGCGGCGCGCCTGGTCGACGGCGTTGCGCACTTCTTGCAGGTCCACTTCCGACACCACATCGAACGTCGGCACGGCCGAGTATCGTACGCGCCCCGGGGTCGGTACCCGAGTGGCCAAAGGGGGCAGTCTGTAAAACTGCTGCGAAAGCTACGCTGGTTCGAATCCAGCCCGGCCCACAAACTCGTACCTAGCTCGTAACCACGAGACCGGGCAGCAGGATTTCCCCAGGCCCGAAACTGGACGATACTGGGGGCCGCATGGCTATCCCGGGTGGAGCCATCCGTCGGCGACGAATGCCCGTGGTCGCTGCGCTCGTCGTCGCGGCCGTGCTGTTCGCAGCCTGCTCCGATTCCGGCTACCACTACGTGAAGAACTCCGACGAGGGCGTGTACCTGAAGGTCCCGAACGACTGGAAGCTCTACGACGAGGACACGTACTTCAAGACGGTCCTCGACGAGCCGTCGCCCACCCAGCTCGACGCGGTCCGCGACCGCGACTGGGCCGCCGCCTTCGACAGCGATCCCGATCCATCGCCGAGGAACCTCAACGCGCTCGACAGCAAGCATCCCCATGGGTTCGCCCGGGTCTCGGAGATCGGGGTCGACGAGCACGACACGTTCTCGCTCGAAGCCGCCCGCAACCTCGTCGCACCCGTCGACGAGCTCATCCAGGCCGACGCCGCGCAGATCCTCGATGCCGACGAGTTCACCCTCGACGGAGGGTTTCGGGGATCACACATCGTGGTCAACCTGGGATTGGACAAGGGCGGGTTCACCACCCTGGACCAGACCGTGATCGTCGACGCCGACACGACGAAGGTCTACGTGCTCGTGATCGGCTGCAGCGACGACTGCTACGACAAGAACAAGCGCGAAATCGAGAGCCTGGTCGACTCCTGGACCGTGAAGGAACGCTGACATGAGCCCGACTGATCCCCCGACTCCACCGCCGACCCCGCCCGAGGGGCTGCCGACGTCACCGCCGACCTCGCCCCCCACGGAACCGCCGACCGCGCCGCCGCCGGCGTCTGCGCTCCCACCGGCGCGCGGGCCCGCGTTCGTCAGCCGTCCACGCGACGACGAGCGCAAGACGCGCAAGCCGCTCGGATGGTGGGACCGCCTGAAGTTCCTGATCCTGCTCACCGCGCTGTTCTGGTTCTTTGCGTGGGCGGAGATGGCCGACAACCCACTCCTGCCGTTCAACGAGGCGGTGAACGGCACGGTCAGCTCGAAGTGGTGGCTCTTCCTCCTCGGCGGGCTGGAGCTGGTCCGCCAGATCCACTACCTCGTTGCCGAGCACTGGGCCCGCTACCACGAGTTCTGGACGAAGAAGGTGTTCGGTCGGGTCGACACCCGTGCCGAGAAGATCAACCCGTGGACCCGCTTCCGGCTCTCGCGCGCCCTCAAGCTCCTCCTCTTCCTGGTCGTGCTCTCGATCGTGCTCGGCGCGATCTTCGACACGTCGCCCGTGCTCGCGTTCTTCGAGATTCCCCGCCGACTCGTTGACGCGCTCCCGTGGGTGTTCCAGCTCGCGTTTGCTGCCTTCTTCGTGATCTTCCAGTTCGGAGCGATCTTCTGGTTCCTCTCACGTGGCGGCGTCGACGTCTACTACCCCGACGACGTGAAGACCCGCTTCGCCGACGTGTGGGGTCAGGACGCGGTCGTCGGCAAGGTGAAGGAGAACCTGATCTTCCTCGAGAACCCCGAGTCGATCGAGGAGAAGGGCGGCTACGTCCCGGGCGGGGTCCTGCTCTACGGACCTCCCGGCACCGGCAAGACGCTCATGGCCGAAGCGGTCGCCGGGGAAACGGGCAAGCCTTACGTATTCGTGGATCCGGGCGCCTTCATCAACATGTTCATGGGGGTCGGGATCCTCAAGGTCAAGTCGCTGTTCCGCAAGCTCCGCCGGCTCGCGCTCCGCTACGGCGGCGTGATCGTGTTCTTCGACGAGGCGGACGCTCTCGGCAACCGCGGGAGCGCGGTCGCGCCCCAGCCGGCGATGCGCGAGATCTTCGGACCGGCCGTCGACGGGTGCAACGGCATCGCCTACGTCTCCGACGCCACGAAGGCGGCGCTGTGGCGCGACCGGCTGCAGTCGCTGGCCGCGGAGCCCGGCACGGACGCGTTCATCATGGGCGGCATGGGTGGCGGCGGCGGCGGGATGGGCACGCTCCAGGCATTGCTCTCCGAGCTGTCGGGCCTGAAGAAGCCGCGGGGCCTGATCAACCGCTACGTTCGCCGGCTCTTCGGCATGCGGCCCAAGCCACCGCCCAAGTACCGCATCCTCGTGATGATGGCGACCAACATGCCCGAGTCCCTCGATCAGGCGTTGCTGCGCCCGGGCCGCATCGACCGCATCTACAAGGTCGGCTACCCGTCAAAGGAGGGGCGCAAGCGGACGTTCGAGGGCTACCTGGCCAAGGTCAAGCACGACCTCACCGACGCTGACGTCGAAAAACTGGCGACGATCTCGCCCTACGCCACCGGCGCCACGATCAAGGACGTGGTCAACGAGGCCCTGGTCAACGCGATCCGCGAGGGCCGCGACGCCATCGCGTGGCCCGACATGCTCAAGGCCAAGCACCTCAAGGAGCACGGGCTGCCCGACGAGTTCGAGTACATCGAACGGGAGCGCCACGCAGTGGCGATCCACGAGGCGTGCCACGCCGTGGCGGCGTACCACGAGCGCCAGCACGACGCCATCGACGTCGCCACCATCGAGCGCCGGGGAGACGTCGGCGGGTTCGTGTCGTCGATCCCGCTCGAGGACCAGATGTTCCACTGGAAGTCGGAGCGCGAGGCCGACATCGTGGTCTCGCTGGCGTCGCTGGCTGGTGAGCGGATGTTCTTCGGCGGCGACAACTCGGTCGGCGTCGGCGGCGACCTGCAGAACGCGACCCGCGTTGCGATGCTCATGGAGGGCTTTGCCGGGATGGGCGCAACGATCGCGTCGCACGCGGTGACCAAGGCGGCGTCCGGTCGCGCCAGCGGTCAGAGCGTCGAGACCGGCACCGACCGCCAGTGGCTCGAGACCGACTTCGGCAAGCAGGTCGAGGTCCGGTTGCAAGCGCTGTACGAGCGCACCGAGCAGCTGCTCGAGCGGCACCGTGCGCAGGTCCTCGCAGTGGCACACGCGCTCGAGGCCAACAAGACGGTGTCGGGCGACGACATCCGCGCCGTCATCGAGGGCGTGCGCGGCCCGCAGGTCGACGGCAGCGTGTACTACACGCCCGAGGCGATCGAGGAGCTCGAGCAGTACCACGAGGCGGCGGCGCTCGCGCACAAGAACACCGCCCGCATCGACCTGCCCCTGCCCCGGCTCAACGGCCAGTACGTGGCTCTGCCGGTTGCCGTCGCGCGAGCGGAAGTGTCGCCGCCGGAGAAGTAGCGGGGCACAGTCGGCGTCAGAGCATCCGCTGCAGCTCGACGACGTCGAGCCATTTGCCGAACTTGCGGCCGACTTCGCGCTCGGTGCCGACGAGCGCGAAGCCGCAGCGCTCGTGCAGCTTGATCGAGGACTCGTGATGGCCGACGATCCGTGCGATCACGGAGTGGAAGCCGTGGTCGTCCGCCAGCCGGATCAGCTCCTCCAGGAGGCGCTGGCCGATGCCCGCGCCCCGACGGTCGCGTCGCACGTAGACCGAGTCCTCGACCGTGGTCGCGTAGGCGGGACGGTCCCGAAACGGCGACAGCGACGCGAACCCGACCACCTCGCCGGTCGCATCGTCGACGGCCACGATGGCGGGGTGAGCGCCCTTGTGTTCGTCGATCCATTCGACCTGCGCATCCAAAGTGCGCGGGACGAGGTCGAAGGTCACGGTGGTCTCGCCCACCTCGGTGTTGTAGATGGTGCGGATCGCCTCGGCGTCCCGGCGCTCGACCAGGCGGATCGTCACCATCGGCGGACGCTACTCGGGGGGATCCGACAGCACTGTTGACTATCCTCTTTGGCTCCGCCCCCTTAGCTCAGTCGGCAGAGCACTTCCATGGTAAGGAAGGGGTCTACGGTTCGAGTCCGTAAGGGGGCTCGGCGGTGTAGCTCAGTTGGCAGAGCACGCGGCTCATAATCGCGGCGTCGCGGGTTCGAGTCCCGCCACCGCTACCAGGAAGAACAGGAAGAAGAGGACGCAGGAGCGAGGCACGGAGACATGGCCAAGCAGAAGTTCGAGCGCACCAAGCCGCACCTCAACATCGGCACGATCGGTCACATCGACCACGGCAAGACCACCCTGACCGCGGCCATCACCAAGGTGCTGCACGACCAGG
>JAPSGP010000277.1 GCA_031177445.1 Acidimicrobiia bacterium | reverse complement strand
GATCAGTCGCGGTCGAGCACGACCTGCACCTCGGTGATGGCGCCGTCGCGGATGCGGTACGCCCGCAGCACAGGGTCGACGCCCGGCATCAGGCTGACGATCGCGTAGAGCCAGGTCGGATCGGGTGCCTGCTGCACATCGGTCTCCGACGGATACGGGGGCGTGTGGGTGTGCGAGTGCCACACGCCGACGACCGACTCGCCCCGACCCTCGGCGTCGCGCATCGCGTGCAGCAGGTCACGGGAATCGACCGTGTACGTCTTCGCCGAGGCGTCTGCGTTCCGGCACGGGTGTACCCCCGTGATCGTGCCGAGCGGCTCGCCGCTGCCGTCGAGCGGACCGGACAGCAAGCCACACGCCTCGAACAGCAGGCCGGTCTTGGGGTCGCGCTCGGCATCGAAGCAATGGCCGACGATGCGCTGGTACTGGCCCGCCGTGAGCCGCAGCATCGGCAACACGAACGCCATCGGTGCCGTCGTCAGCCGGCAGCGGCGCGGGCTTCGGCGATGGCGCGCCACACCCGCTCGGCGGTGAGTGGCATGTCGAGGTGAGTGATGCCGTAGAAGGACAGCGCGTCGATCACCGCGTTGTGGACGGCCGGGGTCGATCCGATCGTGCCCGCCTCGCCGATGCCCTTGGCGCCGAGCGGGTTCAGCGGTGTCGGCGTCTCGGTATTGGACGCCTCGAAGCTGGGGAGCTCGGCCGCGCTCGGCATCGCGTAGTCCATCAGGTTGGCGGTGAGCGGGTTGCCGTCGTCGTCGTAGACCACGCGCTCGAACAGCGCCTGGGCCGCCCCCTGTGCGATCCCTCCGTGCTGCTGTCCGGCGACGAGCAACGGATTGAGGATGCGCCCGCAGTCGTCGACCGCCACGTGCCGCACCAGGGTGACCGCCCCCGTCTCGGTATCGACCTCGACGACGGCGACGTGCGCGCCGAACGGGTAGCTCGACTCGCCCTGGTCGAAGTCGAGCTCGGCCGCGAGCCCGGGCTCGGCGTCGGGCGGTCGCCGGGACGGGTCGTGGGCGGCGGCCGCGAGCTCCGCCCACTCGAGCGCACTGGCCGGCACGCCGGAAACACCGACGCGGCCGTCGTCGTGCACCACGATGTCGCCTGCGTCGGCCTCGAGCAGGTGGCCGGCGATGCGCTTGGCCTTCGCCAACACCTCCTCGCTGGCGCGATACACCGCGCTGCCGCCGATCTGGAGCGAGCGCGAGCCACCGGTGCCCTGGCCTCGCGGGACGAGCCCCGTGTCCGCCTGGACGATGCGCACGTTCTCCATCGGCACGCCCAGCTGATCGCTGACGATCATGGCGAAGGCGGTTTCGTGCCCCTGGCCGTGCGCCGAGGTGCCAACGGTCGCGGTCACCGTGCCGTCGACGTGCACCTCGACCGAGGCGAACTCCTGGAACTGCCCGCCCGCGGTGATCTCGACGTACGCCGACACGCCGATGCCGAGCTGCTTGCGGTCGTTGCGCGCTCGCCGCTCGGCCTGCTCGCGCCTTAGCTCGTCGTAGCCGGCGATGCGCGCCGCTTCGTCGAGCGCCTTGGCGTACTCGCCGTTGTCGTAGTGCGCGCCGGTCACGGTGGTGAGCGGGAAGTCGTCGGGCCGGAGGAAGTTCCGCTTCCGAAGCTCGATGGGGTCGATCCCGAGCTCGAGCGCGGCCTTGTCGACGATCCGCTCGAGCAGCGCGGTGGCCTCGGGACGCCCGGCCCCCCGGAACGGGCCCATGGGAGTGGTGTTGGTGGTTGCGCTCCGCGCGTTCACCTCGACCTTGGGAATTCCGTAGACGCCCTGGCACATCATGCGGGTCAAGAACGGGAGGAACGCACCGGTCGCCGGGTACGCGCCCGCGTCCTGCACGATGCGTGCCCGCAGCGCCGTCATCGTCCCGTCGCGTTTCAGGCCGAGCTCGACGTGCTGCACCTGGCCCCGGCCGTGGTTCATCGCGATCATGTTCTCCGACCGCGTCTCGCTCCACTTGATCGGGCGCTCGAGGGCGCGTGCGGCCCAAGCCGTGATCGCGTACTCGGGATAGAAGAACATCTTGGCCCCAAACCCGCCGCCCACCGCGGGGGCGATGACGCGCAGGTGCTCCGGATTCATGCCGAGAGCCTGCGCCAGCGGGTCGCGCACCGAGAACACGTTCTGGGTGGTCACGTGGACGGTGAAATCGTCGCCGGCCGGCTCCACCACGACGCCGTTCGGTTCCATCGGCACCGCGGCGACCCGCTGGTTCACGAACCGGCCCTCGACGACCACGTCGGCGTCCCCAAGGATCTCCGGGTCCTCGCCGAAGTTGAACTCGATGGCGAGGTTCGAGCCGTGCTCGGGGAACAGCACCGGCGTGCCGTCCTCGAGCGCCGCCTCGGGATCGACGACGGTCGGCAGCGGGTCGTAGTCGACGATCACCATCTCGGCCGCGTCCATCGCCTGCGCCCGGGACTCCGCGACCACCGCCGCGACCATGTCGCCCACGAACCGGACGACGCCGCGGGCGAGCGGCGGCCGCGCGAACTTGTCGTCGATCATCACGAAGCCCTTGAGCGGCTCCAAGGGCAACGTGTCGGCCGTGTACACCGCGACCACGCCGGGCATCGCCGTGGCCTCGCTGATGTCGATTGCCTCGATGCGAGCATGGGCGATGGTCGACCGGACGAACACGATGTGCAGCAGTCCCTCGACCGGCAGGTCGTCGAAGTAGCGGGCACCACCGCGCAGGATCCGAGGGTCTTCGGTGCGCTGCACCGCGTTGCCGAGGATCGATCCGGAAGCTGCCACGGGCGGCAATCTATACAGTCGAAGGATGTCTCGGCGCGGCGACAGGATCGCCATCCAGAACCGGAGGGCTCGGCACGACTACCACGTACTCGACTCGTTCGAGTGCGGCATCGTGCTGGCCGGATCGGAGGTCAAGTCGATTCGCGAGGGCAAGGCCAATCTCCAGGATGCCTACGCCCGGGTGGTGAACGGCGAGGTGTGGCTCCACGGCATGCACGTGCTGCCGTACCCGTTCTCGAGACTCGAGCTCGATCCAGTGCGGCCCCGCAAGCTCCTCCTCCACCGCAGCGAGATCGACGAGGTCGCGCGCGAGTCGGGCGAGAAGGGAGTGACGCTCGTCCCCCTGCGCGTCTACTTCAAAGACGGGCGGGCCAAGGTCGAGCTCGCCGTCGCCCGGGGCAAGCGGGCCTACGACAAGCGACGAGTGCTGGCCGAGAGGGATGCGCGGCGTGAGGCGGAGCGGGCCCTCAAGGGCATCCGGGACTAACGGGGCCGCGCCGGCGGTTCAATACACTTGTATGGCTGCGCCAGCACGCACCGGCGCGGCACTTGACATGGGGGTGCGTGGCTTCGATTCTGAGGATCGAGGCGGGTGAAGCGAGCCGACGTCCCCGGAGCGTCGCAAAAGAGCCGGGAAAACCAATACATGCCGAGGACAAAAACCTCGCACTCGCTGCCTGACCTAGTCAGTTAGCGCGTCCGTTCCGACCCAGCCGCTCGGTCGGATTGCGGGCGTCATGAAGAGCGGCTCACCGCTGGGACGGACCCCGTGGCCCGGCGGGACATCACAGCGAGGTTGGGACCACCGCAGGCCGCCGGTGAGCGGCGGTGGTCCGAGACCTTCTCACCGGCTGCGCTCGGAGAAGCCCCGCCAACAGCTCGGAAGACGCGGGTTCGACTCCCGCCACCTCCACGACTTTTTCGCTTGTTCAAGCCATTCATTCATTCGCGCAGTCGCGCGGCCTCATGATGTCGTCGTCAGGCCTTCCGCGTTAGTCACTCCGGTGCGGCATTGCAGGTCATCGGCCTTCGACGGCGAGGTTGCCGTAGGTGGGCGTGCCGGCCGTCTCGTAGGCGAGCTGGAGCGTGCCATTGGGGTAGGTGACCGACTCGGTCAGGCGCAGCGCCGTGGGAATGGCCCCGCCGCCGAACACCTGCTTGCCGCTGCCGAGCAGCAGCGGGTACAGCCACAGGTGCAGCCGGTCGACGAGGCCGAGACGCAGCAGGGACTGCACGAGATCGAGGCTGCCGATGACATGGACCTCGTCGTGGCGCTCCTTCACGGCAGTGATGCCCTCGGCGAGGTCCCCGGCCACAAGCGTCGAACCCTGCCAGGCGAGAGGGCCGGCCAGCGTGCGGCTGGCGACGTACTTGGGGACGCCGTTGAGGAGGCCGGTGAATGGTTCCTCCTCAGGCGCACTCGGCCAGTAGCCGGCGAAGATCTCATAGGTCTTCCGACCGAGGAGCAGAGCGTCCATGCTCCTCGCCTGCTCGAACACGGCGTCGCCGGACTCCTGGTCCAGCAGCGGCGCCTGCCACCCGCCGTGAGCGAAGCCGTCGTCGCGGTCCTCGTCTGGCCCTCCAGGTGCCTGCGCCACCCCGTCCAGCGTCACGAACTCGGTCACGACGAGCTCACCCACGGTGTCCTCCCTTGCCTGGTGCCCATGCGTCGCGATGTACGACGCCGCCGCCCAGCCGAATTCATCGCTTGGCGCCGCCATCGCGACGCCCGAAAGGTCTTCGAAACCCGACCGTGAGAGACCTCGTCGCCGGTTCCGGCATCCAGTTCGAAGACCGGGGCGAGCGCGCGCTCAAGGGCGTGCCCGGGAAGTGGCGGTCGTCCTCTGCCACGACCGCTGACCGGTGTTGGGCGCCGCCCAGGGCTACGTGCCCACCGGCGTTGGGCCCTAGGACCGCAGGAGTTCAAGCACACGACCGAAC
>JAPSGP010000564.1 GCA_031177445.1 Acidimicrobiia bacterium | reverse complement strand
TCCGACATCGTCTGGGTGCCGGGCGCTTTGCGCTGGGTGATGGCGGTCCTCCGCCACCTCCCACGACCAATCTTCCGCCGCTTGCCTCTGTGAGGACGGTCGCGGCCTTCGACTTCGACGGGACCCTCTCGACACGCGACAACGTCGTGCCGTTCCTGCGGGGGGCAGTCGGGCCGGCGCGCCTTCTGGGCGCGCTCGTGCTGGTCACGCCGGTCCTGTTGACCGCCGTGCTCGACCCGACGCGACGCGATCGGGCCAAGGCTGCGCTCGTTCGGCGCACACTCACAGGCTTCGATGCCGCCCGGCTCGAATCGATCGCGACCCGGTTCGCCGCCGACGTCTACGCACATCACCTGCGTGACGACATGGTCGAGCGGGTCGCCTGGCACCGGGAGCAAGGGCACCAGGTCGTCGCGGTGTCGGCGTCGTTCCGCGACTATCTGCTGCCGATCGCCGATCAGCTCGGCCTCGACGCCGTGCTCGCGACCGAGCTCGAGGTCGTCGACGGTCGCCTCACCGGAAGGCTGGCCGGCGCCAACGTGCGCGGCCCCGAAAAGGTGCGGCGGCTCGAGGCGTGGCTCGGTGGTGAGCCGGCGGAGCTGTGGGCTTACGGCGACAGCGGCGGCGACCGCGAGCTGCTCGCTCGGGCCGATCACCCGGTCCGGGTCTGACGACCGCTGGTACGGTCGAACGATGCGGGTCGGGTTCATCGGGCTGGGCGCGATGGGGCTTCCGATGGCTCGTCACCTCGTCGCAGCCGATCACGACGTCGTGGTCGCGTCGAGGAGTCGTGGCCCGATCGACGCGGCGGTCGCGGCAGGAGCCCGCGAGGGAAGCGGGCCGGCCGGCGTCGTTGCGGCGAGCACGGTGACGATCTTGTGCGTGCCCAACTCTGCCGATGTCGTCGCGGTGATCGACGACGCACTGCCCGAGCTGCGCGAGGGCAAGATCGTCGTCGACGCCTCGACCATCGATCCCGAGGTCGAGCGGGCGCAGCACGAGCGCGTCCACGCGACCGGCGCGGCCTACTTGGAGGCTCCGCTCTCGGGCGGGACGGTCGGAGCCGAGAACGGAACGCTGACCTTGATGGTCGGCGGCGAGGCAACGACGCTCGAGGCGGCCCGACCGGCGCTGGAGCCCTTCGCGGGGCTCATCGTCCACGTGGGCGGTCCTGGCCTCGGCCAGGTCGCGAAGCTGTGCAACAACCTGATCTTCGCCGCCCAGATGCTCGCCACCGCCGAGGCCACGACCTTGGCAGCCAAGTCCGGGATCGACCTGCGCGTCCTGCACGAGATCCTCGTCCACTCCACCGGCGACTGCACGGCGGTGCGCACCCGCATCCCGTTCGAAGGAGTGCTCCCGGACAGCCCCGCGTCCAACGGTTGGAAGCCGGGCTTCATGACCGACCTCATGGCCAAGGACCTGGACCTCACCACCGCCCATGCCGCCAGGATCAAGTCGCCGATGTTCACGCCCGGGGTCGTGCGCCAACTGCTGACCGCGGCCAGCGAAGCGGGCTACGGCCGGGAGGACCTGTCGGCGCTGGGGAAGATCGTGCGCCGGCTCGCCGGCGTCTGAGCGCTCGATGACCGAGCTCCGGCTCAGGCGTTCGTATCGAATCCAGGCGCGCAGGTCGAGTTGCCCTGGACGGCGGCGTCCGAAGACGCGAGTCAGAGCCCGTTGACCCGCGCGCGCACGTCGGCTCGGATTCCTGGCATGAGCGGGTCGGTGCGCTTGCCGGGGCACTCGGTGGGATTCAGCTGGTTGTGGGCGACGATCGCATAGGCAGGGTTCGGGTCGGCCCCGTGCACCACGAACTTCCAGACCATGAGGTCCTTGAGCGACGCGATCACGCCCGGCGCCGGGGTTTCGGGGGTGTAGTT
>JAPSGP010000276.1 GCA_031177445.1 Acidimicrobiia bacterium | reverse complement strand
GTGTCGCCTACCTAGGTGTAGGTTGATGGTGGGTGCGGGCGCCGCCGGGCATCCGACACGGCCGGTCCTCCCCGTCGCCACTGTGGGTTGGGCGTAGCCTCGCGCCCGGCATGGAGACAGCGGCGATGCAGACCCTGGGCACGAAGGCCCTGATCCTCGACGTTGCGCTCCATCGCTTCGCCGAACACGGCTACAACGGCACCAGCCTCAACGAGATCGCCGACAAGGTCGGGATCCGGCGCCCCAGCCTCCTCCACCACTTCCCGTCGAAAGAGGCGCTGTACCGCGCGGTGCTGCTCGACGCGTTCGCCGACTGGTTCGCCCTCCTCGAGGTGGCGGTCGCCGGCGACGTCAAGCGCGGCTGGCCCCAGGTCGAGCGAGTGCTCCGAGCCGCCTTCCGGTTCTTCGAGGACCACCCCGACTTCGTGCGCCTGGCTCGATGGGAGGCGCTCGAAGGCGGCCCGATGCTCTCCCAGGAGCTCGGCGACCTGCTGCGGCCCTTCTTCGATCGCGGAACGGAGTTCCTCGAGCGGGAGATGGACGCCGGACGGCTGCGTCGCTACGACGCGCGCCAGCTCCTGCTCACCGGGTACGGCGCAGTCCTGTCGTACCTGTCGGACGCCTCGCTGATGACCTCGTTGCTCGACGTCGACCCGCTGAGCATCAAGATGCTGGCGGCGAGGCGCGAGCACGTCATCGACGTGCTGCGGAACGCCCTCCAGCCGTAGTCGCCGGATCCTTCAGAACCGAGCGACGGCGAGGAAGCCGTCGAGGATCGCGGCATCGCCGAAGACTTCGGCGAGCGATGCCGGCCGGCGGCCCGAGAGCATCAGGAGGAGGTCGGAGGCGGTCCCACGCGCGGCGACGTCGCCCTTCGCGTGCTCCGGCGTGACCTGCAGGCCTTCGTCGTCGAATCGCAGCAGCCACTCCCCCGCCGTGTCCGTGCAATGGAGATGGATGGTCTGCGGCGCGGAGCGTGCAAGCTTGTCGCCGCGAAACGCGACCTGCAGCATCAGGTACTCGTCGATACCGTCGGCGGCGAGCGGGGCATCGATCGGCTGCGCGATCCCCACCGCGTTCTCGGCATCCCAGCGGTGCATCGCGCTCTCCTGGGTGGTCCGCCGGCACCAGAACGCGACGCGCGGCTCACCCACGAACGCCCAGCACCTCGCGTCGAGATCGGCGACCTCGAGCGCGGCGATCAGCTCGGCCGCGCCCGCCTCGAGCCACTCGATCGCGGCCGTACCCTCAGGTGGTCGGTCCATCTCCTCGCGCGGCTGCGGCCCGTCCTCGGGGGCACGCGACAGGTTCGCCCGCACCCACCGGTAGTGGCTTCCGACGTGCCGCACGAGATCACCGAGTGTCCATTCGGGGCACGACGGCACCGTCGTGTCGAGCGGCGCCGAGCGCGCGGCCGCGCCGAGGGCCTGGACGTTCCAGCGCAGATTGGCGAGGTAGACGTCGCGCGTCATCGCGGCAAAAGTAGTTGCCCACCGTTGTTCCCTTGGTCGCCGTCGCTAGCTCCGGCTCCTGCTCCGGCGGTCGGCAAAGCCGCCGCCTCCGCGGGCTCGACCGGCTCGACCAGCTCGGACCCGTCGTTGTCGGCTTTGTTGACGAGATCGCTCACCGGATAGACGACGAGCCGATCCTCGGCCGAAGGCACGAGCAGCCTCTGGAGGGAATCGAGGTCGTCGATCCCGGGGTCGAGCCAGCGCTCCCAGTCCCGCTCCTCGAGCACGACGGGCATCCGATCGTGGATGGGCTCCAGCAGCCGGTTGGCGTCGGTGGTGACGATCACGCACGTGCGCAGCCAGTCGGCGTCCGGATCGGACGGGTCACGCCACGCCGACCAGAGCCCGGCGAAGGCCATGGGTTGCCCGTCACGCCGGTGGACGAACATCGGCTGCTTCCGCCGGCCCCGGCCCTGGCTCTGCCACTCGTAGAAGCCCTCGGCGGGAACGAGGCAGCGGTGCTGCCGGAACGCCCGCTTGTACGCCGGTGCATCGGCGACGGTCTCCGCCCGGGCGTTGATCATGCGATCGCCGATCTTGGGGTCCTTCGCCCACGACGGGATGAGACCCCACCGCAGCTCCGACAGGTACCGGCGCTTCTTGTCGTCGGCGACGCGGTCGCGCACGACGTAGACGGTGTCGCGGGGGGCGACGTTGTAGCTCCCCTCGAGCGGCGGGTCGGGTACCTCGTCCACCCCGAACTGGTCGACCAGCAGCTCGGGCGACGACACCTGCACGAAGCGCCCACACATGCCGCCGACCGTATCGGAGCCCGCCCACCGGCGGACCGTGGCGCAGGTCACGTTGCAATTGCACTCGATTGGAGCATAATAAGACCGAACGGTCGGTTTTCTAGGAGCGGAGGACGAGCCATGGCGCCGACTGCGGCACGCCCGCGAAAGGGCGAGATCACTCGGCTGCGGATCCTCGAACGGGCGGCTCCCGTCTTCAACCAGCGGGGCTACGCCGGTGCATCGATGGCCGAGATCGTGGAGGCGACCGGGCTGGAGAAGGGCGGGATCTACAACCACTTCGGCAGCAAGGACGATCTCGCGCGGGAGTCGTTCTCGTTCGCGATCTCCCGGATCGTCGACGCGTTCGCCGAGGCGCAGGCGGGCGTCGAGGGGCTCGACCGGCTCACACGGATCGTGTCGGTGTTCGGCGACTGGGCCGACGCCCCGCTGATCCCGGGCGGCTGCCCGATCATGAACACGGCAATCGAGTCGGACGACACCCATCCCGCACTCGCGCGCCAGGCGCGTGCGGCCATGGAGTCGTGGCATCGCTTGATCGGTGCGATCGTGAAGGAGGCGAAGCAGCGAGGTGAGATCGTCGCCTCCGTCGACCCGTACGAGGTGGCAACGGTCGTCACCGCCACCCTCGAGGGCTCGCTCATGCTGGCCAAGCTCTTCCGCGACCCGGGCCAGATGCATCGGGCGGTGCGCCACGTGACCGAGTACGTCGACAGCCTGCGGAAAGGCGAGTGATGGCGTACGCAGTCGAGCTGCCGGGCGGCTCGGAGCTCAGCGAGCGGGCAGGAACCGGCGAGACGGCACGCCTTGCCGACGGCACCGTGGTTTCGATCCGGCCGATCACTCCGGCCGACGCCTTTCGCCTGCGGCGCATGTTCGATCGTCTGTCGCCGGAGTCGATCTACCACCGCTTCTTCTCGCCCGTCCCGCTGGCGCGCCGCGCCACGCTCCTGCACCTGGCAGGGGTGGACCACGAGCTCCACGAGTCCCTGGTTGCGCAGTGTGGGGACGAGATCGTCGGCGTCGCCCGCTTCGACGGCCGGCGGGACGAGACCGACGCCGAGGTCGCGGTCATCGTCGAGGACGCGCTCCAAGGGCGCGGGCTCGGCACGCTCCTGCTCCGTCGCCTGGCGCGCATCGGTGCAAAGCGGGGCTTGCTCGCATTCCGAGCGGTGATGCTGGGCGAGAACCGCGCCGCCCTGCGCTTCCTCCGTCGCCTGTCCCCCGACGCCGACGTCCGCTTCGACGGCGGCGAGTACGTCGCCTACGCGCCCTTCCGGTCGCCGTCACAAGTTCCCGCTCCTGCTCCGCTTCGGTAGGTCGGCAGAGCCGCCGCCTACGCGGCCCCCTTCCGGCGCGACGGGGGGCGGTCCTTTAGCCGGTAGACGATCCGCAGGCCCGACCACGTCTCGTCGATCGCGCACACCTTGTTGTCGACGAGGCCGGCGGCGACCGCGAGGTCGCGCACGACGTCCTCGGTGAGATCGGTGGCCGCGCCCGAAGCCCGCTTCGGCCACACCACCCACAAGCCCCCGTCCGGTTCGAGCGCACGGGTCAGGCCGGGGAACCGCAGTTCGAGCTCCGACGACCGCGTCGTGAAGAACACGATGACGTCGAACCTCCCGCGTGCCCGGGTGGTCACCTGCACACCAGGAGCGAGCGGCCCGAGCGTCCGGTCGAACCCGTCGGGCGCGCCCAGGATCGCGAGTCGTGCACCCTCCTTGATCCCCAGCTTCTTGGGCAACGGCGTGCCCGAGTAACCCGCGGTCACGGCGAGTGTTCCTATCACTCCTGGTCGCCGTCGCTCCGTCTCTTGCGGCAACGGTCGGCAAGGATCTCGAACACCTGGATGAACACCGCGACCACGGTGGAAGTCGCGGGAGTCGCGCAGCGGGGCTGAGGTCGACGGCGATGCGAACGCAGCGCCGAACGGACGGGCGTGGTCGAACCGCTCCGGGCCAACTCTTATTCCGACCTGTTCACTCGACTTTCGAACCGACCGACAGTAACGTCGGGAACGATCGACAACAACGAAGGAGCAACCGCCATGGCACTTCAAATCGGCGACGAGGCCCCCGACTTCGAGGCCGAAACCACAGAGGGGCGGATCAAGTTCCACGACTGGATCGGCGGTTCGTGGGCGGTGCTGTTCTCGCACCCGAAGGACTTCACCCCCGTGTGCACGACCGAGCTCGGCTACATGGCCAAGCTCAGCCCCGAGTTCCAGAAGAGAGGCGTGAAGGTGATCGGCCTGTCCGTCGACGCCACCACCGATCACGAGAAGTGGGCGCAGGACATCGAGGAGACCCAGGGCGCCCGCCCCGACTACCCGATCATCGGCGACGCCGACTTCAACGTCTCCAAGCTCTACGGGATGCTGCCGGCCAGCACCTCGGGCGACCCCAAGTCTCGGACCCCGGCCGACAACCAGACCGTCCGGAACGTGTTCGTGATCGGGCCCGACAAGAAG
>JAPSGP010000563.1 GCA_031177445.1 Acidimicrobiia bacterium | reverse complement strand
TGGCGATCTCGCGCCCGATGCCGGTCGAGCACCCCGTGACCAGCCATGCCGAAGCGTTGTTCCCCGTGATCGCCATCGTCAGAGCTCGGGGAGGCGTCGCTTGTAGGCCGCGGCCCGCTCGGCGCGCAGCCGGCCGCGTTGCTCGGACGTGACCCACGTCGTGCCGTCAGGAAGCCGGTCGGGGAGAGCCGAGCGCGCCACGACTTCGCTGCGCACGGACAGGTCGCGGTTCGGGCGGCCTCCGGGGAACTCGGCCATGCGCAGGGTCAGCACGCCCTCGCCGAGCCCGCACGGATCGAGCCAGTTGTGCACACCGGGATCGCGCGGCGAGAGCACGTAGGTGTACGTCCCGTCGGGGTTGGGGACGGACTGCGCTTTGTTGAGACTGCTGGTCCGCTCGACGATGTCCATCGTGGTTCCCCACACGTTGGTGATCGGCACGACGAAGTAGGCAGCTCCGCCGTCGCTCACGTTGATGACGAGCGCGTCGTCGTCGCCCAGATCGAAGTTCCCACCGATGTAGACCTGGTTGCGGAGCGCCCCGCCGGTGTCGGCCGACCAGGCGAGGCTGAACTCGTTCGCGGCGGCTCGGAGCGGGCCGCTGCTCAGCGAGTGGGTGAAGTCGGCGAACTTGAGCATGTACTGCGCGGTGAGCTCGGCCAGCTCGTCGCGGGTGATCGGTGGCGTGCTGGGCGGCTCGCCGAGCCGTTCGACGGCGAGGTCGTTCGGCGTGTCGGTGGCCCAGTCGAGCATCACGTCGCGGATGTAGAACTCCTTGGCCGCGGGCGTCGACCGGATGTGATTCGGGCGGCCGTTCGCGTGCTCGGCGTCCACGGTGATCGTGAAGGAACGGTCGGGTTCGAGCTGGAGGTCGTGGCCCGACAGCACGTCGACCGTGTTCATGTGCTCGTCCCAGAGCGTGAAGTAGTTCTCGGTCATGCGCTTCTCGGCCACGCGCCCGTGGATGAGATAGCGCTCGTCGCCCGAGATCGGGATGACCCGATAGATGGAATCAGGGTTGTCGATCCCCCAACGGGAGCCGGGGATCTGCAGCCCGTCGAGCGGGTGGGCGAGCCGCGTGATGGTGATCACCTTCGGTCGGAGCGGGTCCTGGTTGCTCGCCCACACCGCGGCCGAGAACATGACCTCGTCGAACGCCCAGTCGAAGCAGCTGCGCATGTCGGGGCCGGGGTCGGCTTGCGCGAGCCAGTGCTCTCGCACCCGGGCGTACGCGCCCTTGACCACCGGATGCTGCGTGAGCTCGAGCGCCCGCCGCTCGTGCTGGTGTTGTTCTGCGGTGGCGACGGGATGGGCGGGCTCCGCCATGGTCAAGCTCCCTGGTGATCGGCGATGTAGCGGGCGATGTAGTCGGCGAACTCGTCACGAATCTGATCGTCGCTGAGGCCGAACTGCCGGGCCGTGTAGGCATGAGTGGGGCGCGTCTCGCGGGCGTCGTTCGCCAGCCATGTCGTCATCGCCGCCCGGGCGTTGTCGTCGAGCGCCATGCCGGTCGCGCTGTAGATGCGTTCGACCTCGCCCAGCGGGTCGGTCATCGCGTCGCGGAACCAGACATCGGTGAAACCGGCGCCCTCGCGCTCCAGCCGTTCGCGGGCGGTCAGCGCGCGTCGATTCGCCCACGCCATCCGCTCGATCCACTGCCGGCCGACCTCCATAGGATCGACGTCGTCGGTGTGCATCGTCCAGAGGGTGTAGTTCAGGCTCGCGCCCGAAGGAATCGTCTCGAGCGGATCGCGGTGCACGTGCACGACGTGCGCATCGGGAAAGACCGACAGCAAGGTCTCGAGATAGCCGAGGTGGGCCGGCGTCTTGAGCACCCAGCGGCGCCCATGCTGTCCCCGCCGCTTCTTCTGCCACTGCAGCAGTTGGAGC
>JAPSGP010000275.1 GCA_031177445.1 Acidimicrobiia bacterium | reverse complement strand
GCCCCACGACCGGCATCTACGCATGGTCGCTCCTGCGCCACTGGCGCGACCAGCACGTCGGCGACAGCGAATGACCACCAGCCGAGCGATGCGCACATTCCGGCAGGGCACACGCGTGTGCCCATCTATCCTTTGCCCATGACCTGCCCGTCGTGCGGGGCGTCGGCGCCCGACGGTGCCCGCTTCTGCCCCGCGTGCGGCCACGCCCTCGTGAGCCGTCCCGACGAGCGCCGGATCGCGACGGTGCTGTTCGCGGATCTCGTCGGCTTCACCACCTTTTCGGAATCGACCGATCCGGAGAACGTCAAGAACCTGGTCGACCGGTGCTTCGAACGCCTGGTCAACGACCTCACTGCGTTCGGGGGCCAGGTCGACAAGATCATCGGCGATGCGATCGTGGCGCTGTTCGGCGCGCCCATCGCACACGAGGACGACGCCGAACGGGCGGTGCGCGCGGCGCTGCAGATGCAGCGCACCCTTGCGGGGCTGCGCCACGAGCTGCGCATCGGCGCCGAGATGCGCGTCGGCGTCAACACCGGTGAGGTGCTCGTCGGCGCCCTGCGTGCCGGCGGCGACTACACAGCCATGGGCGACGTGGTGAACACCGCCAGCCGGCTCCAGGCCATCGCCCGGCCCGGCCAGGTGGTCGTCGGCCCGCTCACGTACGAGGCGACTCGACTCGCGGTCCGCTACGAGACGCTCGGAGCACTCGTCGTCAAGGGCCGTGAAGGCGCGGTCGACGCCTGGATCGCGGTCGAGGCGATCGCGCCCCCCGGGCGACGTCACGGGCACGCCCCCACCCCGTTCGTCGGGCGCGATCCGGAGATGGCGCTCCTGCGTCGCCTGCTCGACGCCGCGTTGTCCCGCGAGCGCGCGCAGCTCGTCTTGCTGTTCGGCGAGGCCGGCGTCGGCAAGACCCGCCTGGCCAGCGAGCTCGCCGCCATCGCCGCCGACGAATGCGGCGCCACCGTGCTGCGCGGGCAATGCGTTCCCTACGGCGAAGCGAACGTGTGGTGGCCGGTGGCGGAGACCCTCCGCTCGGCATGCGGGCTCGAAGACGGACCGACCGAGAAGGTGCGCCAGAAAACGGAGGACGCCGTCGCCGCTGCACTCGGAGCCGACCGCCAAGATGCGGAGGTCGAGCGCGTCGCCGACGGGCTCCTCTACATGCTGGGTCGCTTCGACGAGCGGACGGACGTCGATCCGGCGCGTGCGCGCGAGGACGCGCTGCGCTCGGTGCAGGCGTTCTTCGTCGCCTTGGCGCGCCGGCAGCCCCTCGTCCTCGTGCTCTCCGACCTGCACTGGGCCGACGACGCCGTAGTCGAGCTCGTCGATCGTCTGCTCGTCGGCATGCGCTCGCTCCCCTTCGTGATCGCGGTCACGGCCCGGCCGGAGCTCGAAGAGCGGTGGACGCCGGCGCCCGGCCGCCACAACGTCGCGGTCGTCAATCTCGATCCGCTCGACCGTGAGGCGACGGCCGCGCTCGTGCTCGAGTTGCTCGCCGAACGGGCGACGCCCGAGCTCGTCAGCGTGCTGAGCGAACGCAGCGGCGGGAACCCCTTCTTCATCGAGGAGCTCACTGCGCTCATCCGCGAGTCGAAGGGACCGGTCGACGTCGACGCCCTGGCGGCGCTCGGCTCCGCCGAGGTACCGGTCGCGTTGCGAGGTCTCGTGGCCGCTCGACTCGACGCACTCGAGCCCGCGGAGCGCTCGGTGCTGGAAGCATGCGCGGTCGTCGGCTCGACCGGCCCGGTCGGAGCGATCGCCCCGCTCTCCGGCACCTCGAACGTCGACGACTTCCTCGAGGCACTGGCCGACCGCGACCTCATCGCCCTCGACGACGGCGAGTTCCGCTTCCGCTCGGAGCTGATCCGCGAGGTCGCGTACGGCACCCTCACCAAGGCCGAGCGCGCCCGCCGCCACGCCAAGCACGCCAAGTGGCTCAGCGACTGTTGCGACGAGGGGCTCCACGGCGACGAAGTGATCGAGCGCCTCGCCCACCACTACTCGATCGCCGCCGAACTGGTCGTCGAGCTGGGCGAGCTCGAAGAGGTGCCGACCGACCTCCGGGCACGCGCCAGCGACGTGCTCCGAGCTGCGGGCGAGCGAGCCCAGCTGGTCGAGTCGTGGAACCGAGCGCAGCGCCACTACGACCAGGCCTTGACCGTGCTCCCGATCAGCGCTCCGGTCGAGACTCGGTGGCGGCTGCGCCTGGGTGGGGCCCGGGCACGGCTCGAGCGGCGGCAGCTGGCCGGGGCGCGCGCGGAGCTGACCGCTGTCCTCGAGGAAGCGCGTGCTGCCGGTAATGAGCTCACGGTCGCCCGTGCTCTCACGCTCATCGCCGACCTCGAACAGAAGGAGGGCAACCTCGGGAGCTCTGATGCGACCTACGAGCAGGCGCTGGCGACGTGGCGCGAGCTCGGCGACGCGCAGGGGGTGGCCGACGCGTTGCGGGGGCGGGGCATGACGTCGCTGTTCCGCGGGGAGCTCGTCGCGGCCGAGTCCCAGATCAGCGAAGCGCTGGCGTCGTTCCGGGAGCTCGGCGACCGAAGAGGCGAGGCGTGGGCGCTGCAGAACCTGGCGTGGATCGCGTTCTCCGGCGGCCGTCCCACCGAGGCCGAGGACCGGATCAATGAGTCGGCGGCCACGTTCGCCGACATCGGGGACTGGGGCGGGCTGTCGTGGACGCTCGGGCTGCTCGCGTGGGTCCGCTACAACCAGGGCCAGCTCGAGGAGGCCGAGCAACTCGCGGTCGGCGTGCTCGACGACGCCGGCGATTCCGGCAACCGCTGGGCCAACGCGATGATGGGCGTGCTGCTCGCCAACGTCGCGCTGTGGACCGGGCGCATTCGCCTCGCGCTGCAACGGGCAGACGACGCGGGCGCGAAGTTCCGCGAGATCGCAGACCGCTGGGGCGAGCTCCAGGCGTACGCCCCCGCGGCGCATGCACTGGCGTGTCTCGGCAGGTTCGACGACGCCCACGAGATGCGCCGGGAGGCCGAGACGATCGTCGACGTGCTCGGCGACCGCGGCATGATCGGCATCCCTTCGATCGTCGCCGCCGGGATCGCCGCGCACATCGGTGATCCGAAGCTCTCCCGTGAAGAGCTCCGTCGGGCCGAGGAGAAGTGGGAACCGGTGCTCGACGCCGGCGAGCCCGAGGGCGTCGGCTTCCAAGAGCTGCGGGTCGGGCGCGCGCGGGTGTTCATCCAACAGGGTCGAGCGCGCGACGCCATCGGCGAGCTGGAGGCGTGGGCCGGGAGCGAGAACGCGGCGTTCGTGGCCGCCAGTGGAGGCGTGCACGCGTTGGCGCTCGCCGGGGCGGGGGCAGTCGATCGCGCGATCGAGCTGACCGACCGGCTGGTCGAGCTCGACACCGGAAGTTATCTCGACCACCTCGAGGCGTGGATCGCGCGCGCACTGGCGTTCGCACAGCGTGTCGACCACGAGGACGCACGCAACGCCTGCGAAGTCGTCGTCGGCTTGGCCGACACGACCGAGTCAGTCCTCGACCAGGCGATCGCGCGCTTGGCGCAAGCGCACGTGCTCGAAGCGCTCGAGGCTCCGGAAGCGAGATCGGCCCGCACCGAGGCCCGTTCGCGCCTCGAGGCGCTCGGCATCGCCGCGAGCGGGTGGGAGACTGCGTTCCGGCTCGCCGCTACCGGCCCCGACTGATCAGTCGGCCGCGGTCCCCGGCCCGAGATCGGGCGGCGGGGCGGCGCTCGCACCCAGATGCAGGCGCGCCAGGAAGAAGTGCCCGAGCGGGCCGATCGAGAACGCGAACAGCACCGTCCCGACGCCGACGTCGCCACCTAATGCCCAGCCCGCCAACATCGCCGTCAGCTCGAGCGCGGTGCGCACCTTCCAGAGGGCGAACCCCTTCGCCGCCAGCCCGGTCATGAGTCCGTCGCGGGGACCGGGCCCGAGGCCGGCGCCGATGTACAGGCCCATCCCGAGCGCGGTGACGACGATGCCCCCGACCAGCAGGCTCACGCGTCCGGCGGCCAGCTCCGGTTCGGGGAGCCACTGCAATGCGAGGTCGACGACGAAACCGACGGACAAGGTGTTGATCACGGTGCCGATGCCCGGGCGCTGTCGGATCGGGATCCACAGGAGCAGGATCACGACGCCGAGGAGCACGACAACGGTGCCGAAGCTCAGCCCGGTGCGGTCCGCGAGACCCTGGTGGAGCACGTCGTAGGGGCTGACGCCGAGCCGGGCCACCAGGGTCATCGCGATGCCGAGCCCGAGGAGCACGACCCCGGCCAGCAGCCGCGGGAGCCGGCGCCGCAGTTCGCGCCAGGAAGGCACGACGACGACTTCGAGCAACGGGTCGCGACCGTTCGAAGCGCTCATCGCGGCACGGGCACGTGGCCTACAGCCCGGTGCCGGGCGGGATGGCCTGCTCTGCTTTCTGGAACGCCTCGGGCGCGGCCGGCTGGCTCAGGATCGCCGACATCGCGGCCGCATGTCGCGCTTCGACACCACCGACGCTCATGGCGGCGACTGCGAGCGCTGGTTCGCGATAGCTGCCCACATTTGATTGATGCGTCTGTCCGACGATGTTCTCGACTTGGAGCGCCAAGGTGATGACACCAGGTTCGTCCTCGAGCGCGTTGAGGGGCGGCTTGAGCTGCTCGAGCACCGCAGGGTTGGCGGCGTCGTACGGGGTGCCCCCGAGGTCGCGGCTCGCCTCCTCGAACAGCGCCGCGTGCTCGAGATGGTGGGAACGGAACTGCTGCAGGAGGG
>JAPSGP010000063.1 GCA_031177445.1 Acidimicrobiia bacterium | reverse complement strand
CTCCAGGAGCTCCTGCGCCGGGCCCTCGAAGCGCATCCGGCCTCGCTCCATGAACAGGGCCCGGTCGGCAACCGACAGCGCCACGTTCACCGACTGCTCGACGATCACCATGGTGAGGCCCTGTGCCTTGAGGCGCTCGACCACTGCGAGCAGCTCTTGCACGACGATGGGAGCGAGCCCGAGCGACAGCTCGTCGACGAGCAGGATCTCGGGTTCGAGCAGCACCGCCTTCGCCAACGCCAGCATCTGCTGCTGGCCGCCCGAGAGCGACCCGGCGCGGTCATCGAGGCGGTCGCGCAGCTGCGGGAACGTGTCGAAGGCCACCGCGAGGCGCTCGTCCCGATAGCCCGGGTCGCGGTCGAGCTGCCAGCAGAAGACCTCGAGGTTCTCCCCCACGGTAAGCGAGCTGAAGAGCGCCTCACCGCCGGGAACCTGCACCATGCCGAGCTTCGCTCGCAGCTCCGGGTCCACGAGGGTGATCGTCCGCCCGTTCAGGCGCACGACGCCGCGGTCGGGCATCACGAGACCGCCGATCGCGCGCAGCAGCGTCGACTTGCCGGCGCCGTTCGTCCCCAGCAGCGCCAGCGTCTCGCCCCGCTCGACCTCGAAGCCGACATCAAACAGCACTTGGAGGCTGCCGTAGCTGACGTCGAGGCCGTGTACCTGCAGCACCGGGGTCGAGTCGGGGTCGGCGGTGATGCGCGCATGCTCGGCCTGGTCCTCGAGGAGCTCTTCGACGACGAGCGAGATGTCGTTCTTCATGAAGCGGGCGCCGTTGAGGATGAGCAGCCCGCCCAGGAGCGCGGCCGGGGGCACGACGATCGTGAGAGCGGTCCGCTCACCGAACGCGTCGCTGAACGCGCCCGCAATGAGACCGCCGAAGAAGCCACCCATGAGGAAGATGTAGACCCCGACCAGCGCGAACGCCTGGGCGCGCATGCGATAGGGCACCACCGCCGAGATCGTCGGACCGATCTGCGTGAACGCCGCTCCCTGGCACGCGTTCCCGAGCGCGAACAGGGCAACGAGCACCGCGGGTGACTGGAACCGCAGACCGGCGGTGATGCAGAGCCCGTAGCCGAGCACGAGGACGCCCATCATCCGGAACGCCGAACGCGGATCGCGCCGGAAGAGCCGATCGCCGTACCGGCCCGCGATCGGGATCGCGACGAGAGCCGCGCCCCAGGTGATCGAGCCGATCCATCCCCGGGTGAATGCCGAGTACCCGTACGCGTCTTCGAGCAGCAGGTTGAAGGCGCCAGGAACCGCGACGAGCGCGAATCCGAGCACACCGATGCCGACGACGAGGAAGTAGAACGTGCGGACCTTCTTCAACCGCTGCGAGGCCGACGACAGCCGCACCGGCGGCTCCTCGTACGAGAGGTCGACCTCGGCGCCCAGGACCGCTTGCTGCTCTTGACGGCCCCGCGCCGGCTCCCGCAGCGCGAACGTCATGCCGACCAGCAGCACCCCGGGCACGGCGAGTAGGAACAGGGCCCAGCGCCAGTCGTCGGTCTGGCCGCCCAGGATCGCGACGATCGCGCCGGCCACGAACGGCCCGATGACCTGGCCGGCCGGACGTCCGAGTGCTTCGAAGGCGAACATCCGGGTCCGCACCGCGATCGGGTACTGATCGGCGATGAGGGACGGGGCGATCGGGATGCGGGCCGCGGCGCCGAAGCCCGTGCCCGCACGGGCGATGCCCATCTGGAACGCGTTCGCGACCGCGCCCGTGAACACGACGAATGCCGACCACAAGGCAGTGGCGCCAGCCAGGACCTTGACGCGCGAGCGCCGGTCGGCCAGCCACGCGAAGGGCAGCGTCGAGAGCACGAGCACGACCCCGCCGAAGCTCTGGAGCCCGAGCAGCACCGTGTCGGAGATGCCGAGCGTGCGCTGGATGTCGGGCCCGAGCACCTGGATCGCGACCCGATCGAACTCCTCGACCAAGCCGAGCAACATGACGGTGGCGACCACCGCGATGCCGCCCGCTCGCAGGCCCCCGCCCAGGCTCATGGGCGCGGCCCGGACACCGGGCAGGAGGTCGTCGGGCAAGAGGGCGGGCTGCTCGCTCTCGCGCTGCGCGCGCCGGCGGCTCTCCTCTTCCTCCAGCACGACGGTCGTCAAGGCCGCCGCGGACTCCGCCTGCTCGCTCACGGCCCCCGCAATCGCGCTCAGACTCTTGTCACGGGCAAACTATCTCATGTAGACAACATCTCGCGGGGCGTCGCGGGAGCGCCACCGCTGCGAGGGGGGAGCCCGCCATGAGGACACGACGACGGCTGGTTGCGAGCGCGGTGACGGCCCTGGCGCTGATCGGGGCGACGGCCGCGGCCGGTGGCGGCGGCGGATCGACCGACACCGGTGTGAGCGGGGACTCGATCAAGATCGGCGTCATGGTCGCCGACCTCGACGGTCTGCGAGCTTCCGGCATCAATCTGCCGGCGAAGCTGACCACCGGTCACCTCGCCTCTCGCTGGACGACCACGTTCGAGGAGTGGAACGAGCAGGGCGGCATCAACGGGCGCGAGATCGAGCCCGTGACGATCACGTGGGACCCGATCGATCCCGCCAGCTTCGAGGAGGCGTGCAACCAGGCCACGCTCGACGAAGAAGTGTTCATGGTCGTCAACTCCAACGGCTTCCGTGGCGGCGCGCTGCCGTGCTTCACCGTCGACAACGACACGTTCGTCTTCTTCGGCGAGACCGTCGACAAGAAGACCCTCAAGGCGTCGGGCAAGAACCTCGTCGTGCTCGGCGTTCCCGCCGAGATCAGTGCAGCCAACGCGGCCCGGGTCGCGATCCAGGATGGGCTCGTGTCCAAGGGCGACAAGGTCGGGATCCTGTCGGGCAACGAACCGTCGATCCAGGCGGGCGGCAAGGCGCTCGAGCGGGCGCTGAAGAAGGAGGGCTACGACGTCAGCAAGATCGAGGTGAACAACCTCCAGGCCGACGTCGCTGCGATCAATCAGGAGTCGGCCGCAGCGGTCGGCACTCTCGAGGCCGACAACATCGACTTCGCCTTCGTGCTGCTGCCCTTCACCAATGTGTCGGGGTTCTTCGGCGAGGCAGGCGAGTCGGGTTCGCGTTTCGACTACATGATCGTCGACGTCGCCAGCTCGGCGTGCACGGCGTTTGGTGCCAGCCGGACGCCCGCCGAAGCTGCGGGCGCGCCGTGCGTGACGACGTGGGACACCTGGGCACAGCCCGAGGGCACCGGGATCCGCGAGGCGAACGCCTTCGAGGCCGAGTGCCGCCAGCAATGGGACGCGACCTACGAGGAGGAGTCCTACCCCGGCGTCCCGTCCGGCGACGACATCACGACCTCCGACGGCCGCACCATCACCAACGACTTCGCGCAGAACGAGTGCACCATGCTCCCGTTGCTGCGGCAGGCGCTGCGCAAGGCGGGCAAGAACCTGACCCACGAGTCGCTGCACAAGGCGTTCCTGAGCCTGGGCGCGGGCCCGGCGGCGCTGATGTCCGACGGTGAGGGCTCCTTCGCCCGGAACAAGCCGTACTACGCCACCAAGATCCACTCCGTGAAGCTGCAGGTCAACAGCCGCAACCAGGCGCTCGACGCCAACGGTCAGACCTACAACGGCTGTCCCGCACCGGTGAACTGCTGGATCCCGATCACCGGCGACTGGTTCGAGATCCGCGCCGGCTGAGGCGAGCGACCGTGGCCGACACGGCTTGGCCCGCGAGACGGGACGCGGAAGCGGCGGCTTTGCCGACGGCTGAAGCAGGAGCCGGAGCTTGCGACGGCGACCAGTGGAAGCCGAGCGGCCCGGCGCGAAGCGCCAGAAGCGGGAAATAATGTCCGAGAGCCAGAAGGTCGTCCAGGACTGGGAGACGCCGCCGCCCGACGAGATCGTCGCCATCAGCCACGGGCACGTCGAGGCGATGGAATCGAGCGACGACGACGCGATCTGGATGCCGGGCGGTATGCACCACGTGGTGGTGCGCACGATCGGGCGCAAGTCCGGCAACGAGCACAAGGTCGCGCTCCCGACCTGGCGCGACCCGGACGGCCACCGCGTCGTGGTCGCGTCGTTCGCGGGCGCGACCAATCATCCGTCGTGGTTCGTCAACCTCCGCGACCGCTCGGCCAACCCCGAGGTGCTGTGCCGGGTCCAGGGTGGGCAGTACTGGTCGCGACACGAGATCCTCGACAGCGAGGAGTACGACCGGATGTGGGAGCTGCTGACCGCCGACCGCGCCTGGTACCGCGACTACCAGGCGAAGACCGAGCGCCGGATCCCCCTCGTCCGCCTCCCGGAGACCCGCCCGGTCTGACTCGCGTTGTAAACCGGGCTGGCTAGCTCCAGCGCAGGATCGCGCCGAGTGCGCCGGCGACCGGTCCCGCCTGCGGGATCACGCGGATGGCAGCGCCGGTCCCGAACGCCGCCCGCACCGCGACGTCGACCAGTCGCCCCTCACGGGTGTGCTCGATTCCCACTCCCAGGTCGACGAGCTCGCCGCGATCGAGCGACGTCTGCGTCGGCTCGGGCCCGAACCAGGCCGTGCGCTCGTCGGCGGGATCGTCGTGCACGAGCAGCACGTCGACCTGCGCCCGGGCAAGCGCGGCGAGCGTGTCCTTCGGTCCGGCGACCGCGCGGTGATGCTGGCCGAGCTCCTCGCGGTACTTGCGCAGCAGGTCGACCGTCTGCTCGGCGGTGGCGGTGGCGACGAGGCGGGCGATATCGGACGCCTCGGTGTCCTCGTCGGTCCCGGGCGCCCGCCCACCGGAGATCTCGTGCACCAGGCCGTCGAGCCAGCTCGGGAGGTCGCGGCGCAGTGCCGCGCGTGCCCGAACGTCACCGGCGATGACCACCACGGCCGCGCGGGTGTCGCGCGCGAGCCGCTCCAGCTCGGCTGCGACTTCCGCCGCGTTGCGTTCCCACGTGTTCTCGGCGCGCTGCTGATACCTGCGTTCGCTCCAGCCACCGGCGTGGACCTTGGTGATCGGGAAGCCGGCGCCCTCGACTTCCTCGACACGGTCCCCGTCTGGCCCGGCGGCGATCAGGTCGGCGCCGCGACGGTCGACCAGCGCGACGACGTGGGGCGGGCTCGCCTGCCGCAGCTCGATCAGCGGGATGATCGCGGGCAACAGCGCCCAGCGGGCGTGATCACGCGCCGGTGGATCGGGCCAGTGTTCGACGTGCAGGACATCGCGGCCGTTGGCCACGACGGCAAGGCATTCGCCGAGGGTGTGCGCGAACCCGACGTGCGAATCGATCGCATCTATCGCGCTGGGTGTTGCCCCGCGCTCGGTCAGCTCCCGGCGCAGGGACTTCCAGCGCCGGCGCTCGACGATCGGCGCGTTCTCGACCGCCGGCTCCGACGTGAGGTAGGCGGTGACGAACGGTCCCGAGGCGTCGAACAGGCGCGTCAGCTCGGGGACGACGATCGCGCCTGCCGGTGTGGTCCCCGTGTGCTCCGTCACCGTGACACGAGCCCGCGGGCGCGGCTCGCGGCTGCGCGCACGCCCTTGATGCCCAGATCGGCTGCACGCACGACGAGTCCCACCGGCACCGCGAGCAGGTCGGTCACCGATAGCCCGCCGGCGGGCGCGGGCGACTGCTCGGGCCCTGGGCCCCGTCGGGGCTCGCGGCGACCGCCGAGCGCGTCCCAGACCTCGCCGAAGGTCTGGTACCGGCCCGCTGGGAGCTGGTCGAGCTGTGAGATCACGGCGTCGGGCGCGTGCAGCTCGCGCGCCATGCCGATCACCTCGTCGCGGGTTGCGGGGAAGCGTCCGGGCTCAACGTGCCGGGCAAGCTCACTGCGCGCCTCGACCTCGGCAGCCGAGAGCATCGGAGACGCCGAGGGACGGTCACCTTCGATGCGAGCGTCGGGTACGGGTTCGCCTTCGCTCGGTCCCTCGTGCTCGTGCTCCTCGCCGGATCGCGCTTCGACCGGCGCGCCCTGCAGGACCGACTTGACCTCATGCTCCATCTCGTCGTCGACACGAGGACTGTGCTGCGTGCTGCCTCGCTCCAAGAGTCCGATCCCTTCGTCTGGGGCGCTACATCTCGCGCTCGCTCTCGACCCGGACCGCCGCCTCTTCCGGCGCGACCGCGCCGCCTGGCCGAGCTTCCTCTGCGATCTCGTCCTTCTCGTCGTCGGCCCCGGTGCCCTGCGGCGGGACCGGCAGAACGACCTCGCGGGCCTCGGCACGCGGGCGCTCGTCGACGTCGGGCTCCTCTCGGGCGAGGCGGTCGTCGAGCGGTTCGTCCACCCGCTGCTCGCGTTCGGTCACGCCCCAGTCGCGCGCCGCTCGGGCCTTCTCGTTCGGCGGCGCCAGCCCTTCCTGCGGATCACCGGTGGCGACCTTCCCCGGCAGCGGACCTTCGAGATCGGGGACGCCTTCCTCGTCGAGCGTGCGCTCCTTGTCGGGCTCGCGTGGGTACGGCATATCCGCCGCGTACCCGGCACCGGGTCGCCGCGAAACGCAGCTACTCGCTCGTGGGACCGCTGAACCGGGGGGCCCGCTTCTCCCGGTGGGCGGCCAGCCCCTCGGCGGCGTCGGGGCCGCCGAAGCCGTAGAACTCGTAGGCCAGCGACGCGTCGAACACCGGGCCGAGCATCCGGTACCAGTGGTTGAGCGTGTGCTTCGTCCAGCGGATGGCGCTCTGCGCGCCTCGGGAGAGGTCACCCGCCACCGCGAGCGCCCGCTCCTGCACCTCGCCGTCGTCGACGCACAGCGAGACGAGGCCGATGCGCTCGGCTTCCTCACCGGTGAGCGTCTCGCAGGTCAGGAGGTAGTACTTGGCCTTCGCCATCCCGCACAGCAGTGGCCAGCAGAGAGCGGCGTGGTCACCGGCGGCGACCCCCAGGCGTGTGTGCCCGTCGATGATCCGCGCCGTGCGCCCGACCACCGACACGTCGGCGAGCAATCCGGCAACGAGCCCGGCCCCGACCGCGGGACCGTGAATGGCCGAGACGACGGGCTTCGAGCAGTTCACGATGTTGATCACGAGATCACGGGCCTCCCGCATGACGCGGGTACGGGCGGCGTAGTCGTTCACCATCTGCTCGATGAGCTCGAAGCTCCCGCCGGCCGAGAACGCCTTCCCCGCGCCGGTGAGCAGCGTGACCCGCACGTCGGGATCGCGGTCGATGGCGAGCCACACGTCGGCAAGGTCCCGGTGCGCGTCCGGGCCGACGGCATTGAGGTTGGGCGCGTCGAGCAGGATCTTCAGTACGCCCGCCTCCGGGCGCTCGAACGTCAGGCTCCTGAACCGCGCGTACGGATCGCCGGCCATCACGCGGCTCCGAGGCTCGTCCCGACCACCGGCTCGTCAGATCCGTTCGAGCAACGTGCCGGTGCCGAGGCCGCCCCCACAGCACATCGTCACCAACGCCCGTTCGCCACCGCTCCGATCGAGCTCGTGCACGGCCTTGGTGACGAGAATCGTGCCGGTCCCGCCCAGCGGATGGCCCAGGGCGATGGCGCCGCCGTTGGGGTTGACCCGCTCGAGGTCGGCACCGGTCTCGCGCTGCCATGCGAGCACGACCGAGGCGAAGGCCTCGTTGATCTCGACCAGGTCGAGGTCGTCGAGCGACCACCCGTTGCGTTCGAGCAGGTGGTCGGTGGCCGGGATGGGACCGGTCAGCATGAGCACCGGATCACTGCCGACGATGCACGTGTCGACCACGCGCGCGAGCGGCCGGAGCCCGAGTTGTGAGGCGCGCGCTTCGTTCATCAGCAAGATCGCAGCCGCGCCGTCGCTGATCTGCGACGCCGTGCCGGCCGTGTGGAACGCGGGCGTCCGGTCGAGCACCGGCTTCAGGCCCGCGAGGGCGTCGAGGGTGGTCTCGCGCAGCCCCTCGTCGCGGGCGACGAGCTGCGGGCTGCCTCCGTCCGCGGCCGGCGCCTCGATCGGCGCGACCTGCGCGTCGTAGCGACCCTCGGCCCACGCGGCCTCCGCCCGATCCTGCGAGTGCTTCCCGAACTCGTCGAGCTCTTCGCGCGTGAGCGACCACTTCTCCGCGATCCGCTCCGCGCCCTCGAACTGCGTGGTGTGCTCGTAGTGCTTCCAGTAGTTCCGGTTGATCGACTTGCCGACGTCCGGGTCCTTGGGAATCGACGAGCCCATCGGCACCTGGCTCATCACCTCGACACCGCAGGAGATGGCGACGTCGACGACACCGGAGCCGACGAGCGCCACCGCCATGTTGGTCGCCTGCTGCGACGATCCGCACTGCGTGTTCACGGTGGTGGCGGCGACCTCGAGCGGGAGCCCGGCGGTGAGCCACGCGTTGCGGGTGACATTGGCCGACTGCATGCCGACCTGCTGCACGCAGCCGCCGACCACCTGACCGACCTCGTGGGGATCGATCCCCGACCGGTCGATCAGCTCGCGCTGCACGTGGCCGAGCAGGTCGGCGGCGTGCAGGCCGGAAAGCCCGCCGTTGCGGCGCCCCACCGGGCTCCGGACGGCCTCGACGATGACCACGTCCTGCTGCTGCATGTTCATCACACCCGTTCGATGATCGTGGCGGTGCCCATGCCCCCGCCGGTGCACATGGTGACGAGCGCGGTCGACTGATCGCGGCGCTCGAGCTCGTCGAGCGCGGTCTGGATCAGCATCGCACCGGTCGCCCCGATCGGGTGGCCAAGCGCGATCGCGCCGCCGTTGACGTTCACCTGCTCGGGATCGAGGTCGAGGTCGCGCACCGTCTTGAGCGGCACCGCCGCGAACGCCTCGTTGATCTCCCAGAGATCGATGTCACCGATCTTCATGCCCGCCCGGTCGAGACAGCGCTGCGCCGCGGGGCCGGGGGCGGTGAGCATGATGACGGGCTCGGCGCCGGCCGCCGCCGACATGACGATCCGGGCCCGGGGTTCCAGCCCATGCGCCCGGGCGTAGTCGGAGGACGCGAGCACGACCGCGGCCGCGCCGTCGACGACGCCCGACGAGTTGCCGGCGTGGTGCACGTGCTCGACGCGATCGAGCTGCGGGTAGACCTGCAGCGCCATCTCGTCGAACGGCCGGCCGAAGTGCTCGAACACCATCTGCCCCATCTGCTCGAACGCGGACGGGAGGCTGCCGAGCGACTCGGGCGTGGTCCCCGGCCGCGGGTGCTCGTCGTGATCGAGGGCGAGCGAGCCGTCGAGGTGATGGACCGGGATGACGCTGCGGTCGAAGCGGCCCCCGTCGATCGCCGCCGCCGCACGCCGCTGGCTCTCGGCCGCGAACCGGTCGACGTCGTCGCGCGTGAACCCCTCGAGGGTGGCGATGACGTCGGCCGAGATCCCCTGGGGGACGGTCGGATAGCGCTCGCGCAGATGAGCGTTGTTGCCGTCGATGGCGTTGGGCACCTCGGTGGGGATGAAGTGCGACATCGACTCGACGCCACCGCCCACGACCAGGTCCTGATGGCCGGCGAGGATGCCCATCGCGCTAAAGGTGATCGCCTGCTGGCCCGACCCGCAGTGACGGTGGACCGTCATACCCGGTGCCTCGTAGGGCCAGCCCGCGGTCAGCATCGACAGCCGCCCGATGCAGGCGCCGTGGTCGCCCTCGTTGGCGGCGTTGCCGGCGATGACGTCGTCGACCTCGGCAGGATCGAACCCCACCCGATCGACCAGCGCGTTCAACACCTGCGCCAACAGCTCCTGAGGATGCAGGGCGTGCAGCGATCCGGTCGGCTTACCCTTCCCCCGGGGCGTCCGCACCCCGTCGATGATCCACGCTTCACGCATCGTTGCTCCCCTCGAGGTCGTCGAATAGGTTGCTCACTTCTGCCGGATCCTGTCGAGACCGCCGCCGCCATCGTCCACATCCAGCAGCTCGCGGTGCGCTACGCCATCGGCGTCGACCAGCGCGACCTCGATCTCGTCGCCGACCAGTTCGTGCCCGACGTCGAGTGCGGTCACTGGGGCACCGGTCGAGTTGCGTTCAAACGCATGTACGCCGAGAACGACGCGACGATGGACGTCACGATCCACCGGGTCACGAACCACATGGTCGACGTGCTCGACGACGACCACGCCACGGGCATCGTCTACCTCACCGCAGATCATCGCATGCACGACGGCAGCTGGGCCCATCTCGTCGGCGCGTACCACGACACGTACCACCGGCTCGGCGGAACGTGGCTCATCCGAGCGCGCCAGCTGCTGTTCTGGTACCGCGACGCCGACGCGCTCCCACCGACGACCCGGCGCGACACCGAGTTCCGCACCTTCAGCAAGTGGCCCACGCTCCCGGACGCGTGGCCCAGCTGGCACCGGTTCTGGGCAGAAGTCGGTGACGAGCGAGGCGAGCATCCCGGCGTCCGCCGCTCGCGGGAAGCCGCCGACTAGCTGCGTTGGTGCAGTTCTCCCGGTTCTAGGGGGGTGTTCTGCACCAGCGCTCCGGAGCTTGCTCGACCTCATGCTGAGCTTCTCCATCATGCTCACGCGCATCCGAGGTCGATGCGCGACCGGTTCATGAATCAGCCGTCCCGCGTGTCACGAGGCGGACACGTGAAGCGGGACGAAGCGCGTATAAAGGTCAGCGGGACGAAGACGGTCTACGACGGAACAAATATCGTGTGCCAAGCAGACCGGTGAAATGAGGCCCGACCCCATGACGGGACCTCTTGCCCGAGCACTGCGGGCACTACGGTGCCGGCTGCCCGGAGGTCGCACATGCAGGACGCGTTCGGACTACAGATCCCAGAGACACTTGAAGAGGCGTGTGATCCCGCCCGCAGCGCACTGCTCGTCTACGACATGCAGGTCGGAGACCTGGGACAGATCTCGCAGCGACAGCAGATCGTCGAAGCGGTAGGTCGGGTACTCGAAGCAGCACGTCGCCGCGCTATCCGAACCTTCTTCCTGCGGCACATGTCGCTTCCCAAGAACCTCGCTGGTGCCTTCCAGCTACGCCAGGCGATGGCGTGGCAACGCACGGCGAGCGTGGACGAAGTCCACCCCTGGTTCCTCCGCGACTCTCCAGGCTTCGCGATCACCCCCGAGCTGGAGCCGCTGCCCACCGAAGCGTCTTCGACAAGATCACGATGTCCGCGTTCGAAGGGACGCCACTCGGCATTGCCCTGCGCGACTGCGGCCTGAACGCGTTCGTCATCGTCGGGGTCGCGATGGAGATCGGCATCGAACCGACTATTCGCCACGGGGCCGACCTCGGCTACATCCCCATCGTCGTCGCTGAAGCGTGCGGATTCGGTCACGCGGAGGCGGGCCGGC
>JAPSGP010000274.1 GCA_031177445.1 Acidimicrobiia bacterium | reverse complement strand
TGGTGCGGCTGCTCGAGGGATCCGACCCACCGGCGTTGCGGGCCCAACGCTTCCTCGCCGCGCTGTCGGTCATCGCCATCGAGCAGCCGGGACTGCAGCGCGGGGTTGTCGTGCTGAACGCGCAGGGTTCGCCACCCGATCTCGACGTGCTGAACGCCGCGCTGACCGGGCTGGAGCAGGAACATCCGCTGGTCGAGCCGGTACCAGTGCGCGAGATCTTCGACGTCCCACTCGCGACCGACGATGCCGGTGAGCCGCTCGAGCGCGAGCTCGCCCCGATCAATCCGCAAGACCCGCCGGTGACGCCCGAGCAGTACGACTCCACGCGAGCCGCTCTCGACGGGTACAAGAGCTTGCTGCCGGCACCGGACGCACTCTGGGCTCGGGGCGACCGCGCCCTGCTCGTCTCCCTGTCGTCAGCGTGGGCGGGAGGCGCCGGCGGCCGGGCCCGGGCCCGCGAGGAGCTCGACGTGGTCAACGTCGAAATCGCACAGTTCCTGGGCGGCATCCATGTGCCGGTCAACCCGACCATCACGCTGACCTCGCGCAAGGCCGAGATCCCAGTGACCTTCCTCAACGACACCAACCTGACGCTGCGACTGCGCGTCGGGCTGAGCAGCGAGGAGCTCACCTTCCCCGACGGCGCGTTCCAAGAGATCGAGCTGCCACCTCGGAACACCACGTTCCGGTTCGCCATCGAGGCCCGGGGCTCGGGCACGTTCCCGTTGACGCTCACGGTCACGTCGCCCGATGGATTGCTGGAGCTCCAGCAGACCGAGGTCCAGGTGCGGTCGACGTTCGTGAGCAACGTGGGCGTGTTCCTCACGGTGAGCGCGGTCCTCTTCCTCGCGCTGTGGTGGGGGAACGACTTCCGGCGCCGGCGCCGGAAGCGAGCGGCGGCGGCACCGGCATCGGGCGCCGACCAGCCGCCCTCGGACGCGGCGCTCCCCGGCGCCCCGCAGTGACCGAGCTCGACCGGGCGGTCGACGCCGAACCGCATTCACGTCGGCTCCTGCGCGCCAGCGCGCTGGTCGGGCTCGGCACCGCGCTCTCACGAGTCACGGGGTTCGGGCGCGTCGCGGCGATCGCGTATGCGATCGGGGCGGGCGCGCTCGCCGGCACGTACAGCTACGCGACGCAGACACCGAACATGCTGTACGAGCTGCTGCTCGGGGGCGTGCTGACGGCGACCCTCGTGCCGCAGTTCGTCCGCCATGTCGAGCGGGAGGACCGCGACGCGATCAGCGCCATCTTCACGGTCTCGTGTGTCGCACTCGTCCTCGTGTCGCTGGCCGGGGTCCTGCTCGCACCGTGGATCGCCGAGCTCTTCACGTTGCGCGTCGAAGGCGCCGGGCGGGCGGTACAGCAGGACGTCGCGACTGATCTTGTCCGGCTCTTCATGCCGCAGATGCTGTTCTTCGGCGTCATCGCGCTCGCCACCGCGTTGCTGCATGCGCATCGCCGGTTCGCGGCCGCCGCCTTCGCGCCGGTGTTGAACAACCTCGTCGTGATCGCGATCTTCGTGTCGCTTCCGCGCGTGATCGACGGCCCGATCACGCTCGAGCGCGTGCGAAACGACACCGGCCTCCTGCTCACACTGGGCCTCGGCACAACCGCGGGGATCGCGGCAGTCGCGCTCGTGCTGGTCCCGGCGCTGGCGCGTGCCCGGGTGCGGCTGCGGCCCCTGTTCCACTGGCGGCACCCGGCGGTCGAGGTGATGGCCCGGCTCTCGGGCTGGACCGTCGGCTACGTCGTCGCCAACCAGATCGCGCTGTGGATCGTGCTCGTGCTCGCCAACGGCACCGACGGCGGGCCCTTCGTGTACCTGAGCGCGTACGCCTTCTTCCAGCTCCCGCACGGCCTGCTGGCGGTGTCGTTGATGACGACGACCGCGCCGGAGATGGCCAGTGCCGTCGAGCGTGGCGACCTGGCGGCGCTGCGTGAGCGCCTCTCGACCGGGCTGCGCCTGACCACGGTGGTGGTGTTGCCGTGCGCGGCCGCGCTCGTCGGCCTGGCGCGACCGTTGGTGGTCGCGCTGCTGCAGCGGGGCGCGTTCTCGGGCGCCGACGCCGCCGAGGTCGCCGAGACCATCGCCGGCTTCGCGGTCGGGCTCGTCTGCTTCTCCTCCTATCTGTTCACGTTGCGCGCGTTCTACTCGCAACACGACACCCGTACCCCTTTCCTCCTGAACTGCGCCGAGAACGCGGTGAACATCGCCTTGGCGATCCCGCTCTACGCCTGGCTCGGCATCCCCGGCTTGGCGTTGGCGTTCTCCGGCGCCTACGGGGTCGCCGCGGTGGTCACGCTGATGGTGCTGAGCCGGCGGATCCGGGGGGTCGACGGCCGCGCCCTCGCCGATACCGGGCTGCGGGCGCTGGTCCCGGGCCTGGCGGTCGTGGTGGTGACGTGGGGCATCGCCCGGGGCCTGGGCTGGGCGGCCCCGGGCGAGGCGCTCGTCACCACCGTGGTTGGGCTGGCCGCCGGCGCGGCCGTCTACGTCGGCGGCGCGGCGGCGTTGCGTCTCCCCGAGCTGACCCTCCTGCGCTCGCTCGTGCCCATCGGCCGGCCACGGCGAGCGTCAGCGAGTCGGTAGGGGGGAGGCGGTGGCGGCTTTGCCGACCGCCGCCGACGAGGAGTGGTACGCACGTAGCGTTCACGGCCGTCACCGAGTCTGAGCTGGTGATCGCAGGTACCCTGCGACCAGCGGACGGGCTCGAGCGGGAGGCACCTCATGGGAGTACGAGTCGTCACCGACAGCGCGTGCGACCTCCCCGACGACCTCGTGGAACGCCTCGGCATCGAGATCGTGCCGCTCACGATCCGGTTCGGCGACGAGGAGCTCATCGACCGCAAGGAGCTCACCACCGGCGAGTTCTGGCGCCGGCTGGCGGCGTCGTCAGTGCTCCCCGAGACCGCGGCGCCGTCGCCGGGCGCGTTCGAGCAGGTCTTCCGGCGCCTGGCCGACGACGGTGCCACCGGCATCGTGTGCATCAACCTCTCGTCGAAGCTCTCCGGCACCATTCAGTCGGCCGAGGTCGCGGCCAAGGCGCTCGAGGGCGTCTGCCCGGTCGAGGTCGTGGACTCGCTGCATGTGTCGATGGGGCTCGGCAACCTGTGCCTGGCGGCGGCGCGGCGGGCCGCCGATGGCGACAGCCTCTCGTCGATCGTCGACACCGTCACCGACCAGCGCAACCGCACCAAGCTCTACGGCTGCCTCGACACGCTCGAATACCTGAAGAAGGGCGGCCGGATCGGCAATGCCCGGGCCCTGGTCGGCTCCATGCTGGCGATCAAGCCGGTCGTCGAGGTCCGCGACGGCACGGTCGAGGAGGCGGGCAAGGTGCGCACCCGCTCGAAGGCGCTGCGCCTGCTCGCCGACCGTGTGCGCGACCACCAGCCGCTCGAGAACCTCGCCGTGCTGCACGGCGACGCGCCCGATCTCGACCAGCTCCTCGACCTGCTCGATCCGATGGTGCCGCGCGACGAGATCGTCGTCGGCCAGATCGGCCCGGTGATCGGGACACACTCCGGTCCTCGGGTCATCGGCGTGACGTTCCAGGCGACTGCCTGAGCATTCGTCGTTCCGGCATCGGGGTACGTTGACGCCCGTGCCCGAGGTGTTCGCTCCTGGTCGCGTGCTCGGCGACCGCTACCGCCTCGACCACATGCTCGCCCGCGGCGGCATGGCCACCGTCTGGGTCGCCGAGGACCCGCTGCTCTCGCGCCAGGTGGCGGTCAAGCTTCTCCATCCCGAGCTCGCGATCGACGAGGGACTGCGCACGCGATTCCGCAACGAGGCCATCGCCGCCGCCAAGCTCGCCCACCCCGGCATCGTCGCGACCTACGACACCGGCGACGACGACGGCATCGCGTACATCGTGATGGAGCTCGTCGACGGGTCGAACCTGCGCCACCTGCTGGATCAGCACGGGCGGTTGCACATGAACGATGCCCTCAACATCGCGACCCAGGTCGGCGACGCGCTCGAGCACGCGCACCGGCATGGGCTCGTCCACCGCGACGTGAAGCCGGCGAACGTGCTCGTGCAGCCGGACGGCCGCGTCAAGGTGACCGACTTCGGCATCGCCAAGGCAACCGGCGGCGACGACCTCACGCGCACCGGGACCGTCATCGGAACCGCGCGGTACCTCGCGCCGGAACAGGTGAACGGGGAGGCCGTCGACGGACGCGCCGACGTGTACGCGCTCGGCCTCGTGCTCTACGAGATGTTGACCGGCCGGCCGCCGTTCGGAGGCGATTCGGATGTCGCGACGGCGGTAGCGCGACTCACGAGCGCGCCCGAGCCGGTGCGCGACCTCCGACCCGAGGTCCCGCGCGCGGTCGAGGACGTCGTTGCGCGCAGCCTGGCGCGTGACCCGGACTACCGCTATGCGTCGGCCAAAGAGTTCCGCGACGCGCTGGCCGACGCCGCGCGCGGGAAGGCGAGCGCGTCGCCCCCGTCGCCGTCGGCGCCGACCCGGCACGTGGCGCCGCGCCCGCCGACCCCTCCCCCGCGCCCTCGCCCCATCCGCGACCCGACGCCGCCGGCCCGCTCCATCCCCGCCCCGGTCGCCCGTCCCCGTCCGGCGCGCTGGCCCTGGGTGGTGTTCGTCATCGTGCTCGCCGCCGCCGCTATCGCGGGCTACTTCATCGCCACCCGGGACGAGAGCGGCGGGGGTGGCGGGGGGAGGTCGAATAGCACGCTTCAGGCCATCCCGATCGTGAGCGCCACCGACTTCGACCCCGAGGGAGACAATGGCGCCGAGAGCCCGGA